>JBEKQH010000074.1:0-15749 GCA_049519915.1 Opitutaceae bacterium | reverse complement strand
GTCGTGATTTTTGGCGCTTCCGGCGATCTCACGGCCCGCAAGCTGATCCCGGCCATCTATAATCTGGCCGCCGACAATCTCCTGCCGGCCGACTTCCATCTCGTCGGTTATGGCCGCAAGCCCATCCCCGATGCGGAATTTCAAGCGATGGCGGCCGAGGCCGTCCGCGAATTTTCCCGGCGGGAGCTCAATGAGGGAATCTGGGGCCGGGTCGCTGCCCATACCTCTTATGTCGCCGGCGGCTACGACGAGAAGCCGGCCTTCGACCGCCTGGCGCAGCATATTGCCGACCTCGAGAAAAAAGCCGGTCGCGAGATGCAATCGCTCTTTTACATTTCGACCCCGCCGACCGTGTTCACGCCGATTCTGACGAATCTCGGCGCGAGCGGTCTGGCCGGACGCTACCCGGGACAGGTGCACCAATCGAAGGTCATCATCGAAAAGCCCTTTGGCCGCGACCTGGCCTCCGCCCAGGCGCTTAACGGCACCCTCCGCAGCGTATTTAATGAGTCCCAAGTTTATCGAATCGACCATTACCTGGGCAAAGAAACGGTGCAGGATCTCCTGGTGCAGCGTTTCGCCAACGCCATTTTCGAACCGCTCTGGAACCGTAATTTCGTGGACTCGGTCCAAATCACGGTCGCCGAACAGGTCGGGGTCGAGGCGCGCGCCGGCTACTACGAGCAGAGCGGCTGTCTGCGCGACATGATCCAGAACCACACGATGCAATTGCTCGCGCTGACGGCGATGGAGCCGCCCGTATCGCTCGATGCCGAAGCGGTGCGCGACGAGAAGGTGAAAGTTTTGAAATCGATCCAGCCGCTCGCCCTCGGGCCGGACGGCGACGTGGTTCGCGCGCAATATTCCGCCGGCATGATGGGCGGCAAGCCTGCCGCCGGCTATCTGGCGGAGCCGGGCGTCAACCCAAAATCGGCGACCGAGACCTTCGCCGCGATCCGCCTTTCGATCAACAACTGGCGCTGGCAAGGCGTGCCGTTCTATTTGCGCTCGGGCAAGCGTCTGGCGCGCCGCGTTTCGGAGATTGCGGTCAATTTCAAGTGCCCGCCGGGCACGCTGTTCGCCGAAGGCAACCGGTTCGACCTCGCCGCCAATACCCTTGCGTTTCAAATCCAGCCGGACGAAGGCCTGAGCCTCGTCCTCAACGGCAAAATTCCCGGCCTGGAGACGCGCACCCAGCCGGTGAAAATGAATTTCCGCTACAGCACGACCTTCGGCTCGAATACGCCCGAGGCCTACGAACGGCTTGTGCTCGACGCGATGATCGGCGACGGCACGCTCTTCATCCGCGGCGACGAGGCCGAAACCTCGTGGCGCCTCTACACCCCCGTGCTCGAGAATTGGGCCAAGGCGGGCCGCGAAGGGATGGACAGCTACCCCGCCGGTTCATGGGGGCCTGGCGGTGCCGTGGCGCTGCTCGCCCAGCAAGAGCACACGTGGAGACAACCCTGAACCACGCTGCGCGTGGTAAGTTTCAAGCAACAAGTCACAAAGCTAGGATGACAAAACAAGCCCAGGTTTCTCTATCGGCAGGTTTCATCTCTTGTCCCTTGATACTTGATCCTTGTTACTTCATTTGAACCATGTCCGCTATTTTTCAAGCCCTGCCCGGAATCGACGTGCCGGTGGGTGCCATCTCGGGCAGCCTCGACAAAATGTGGGAAGATACGGCCGCCGGCGGGGGCGCCGCCCCGACCGATTTTAAGGCGACCCAGCTCAATTTGGTGCTGCATTTCGGCTTTGGCACGACGGTGGAGGATGCGCAGGTTCAGTTTCAAAACACGCTCCGTTTCGCGCAGCGTTACCCCTGCCGGGTGGTCATGCTCTGCCCCCTGCAGATCGACGACCAGGCGACCGAGATGCGCGCGAAGATCTACGGCGAGTGCTTTTTGGGGAAATCCCGGGACGACACGCGCTGTGTGGAATTTGTCGCGCTGAGTTATCCGCGGGCGGCCCGGCCGTTTTTATAAAACCAGGTTTAGATCTGCCTCTCGACCGACCTGCCTTTATACTATTGGGTGCACCGTTTTTCGGTGATGGCGCGCCTGACCGACTACCCTTATCTCCTCCGCAATTCGCGGCGGGTGATTATCGACAGCGGCGCGTCGCCGACGGACGCGCTCGCCTATCCCTGGCCGCGGCCCGAGGCGGTGCGCGACCTCGCCCAGGCGCGCCTGCTGCACGTCCGGCAGGGGATCGGGCAGTTTCTCGCCGCTTATGCGCCGTCCGTCCTGGTCCGGGGCCTGCGCGGCGTCACGATCTCCGCCGCGGCGGCCTATACCGCCGAAGGTTGCGTGCTGCTGGCCTGGACGCGGGAGCGCCTGGTCCATTGCGGCGCCGGATCGGCGGTGAGCTATCAGCTGGCGTCCCAATCCGCCGGGATGCCCGGCAGCCTGGAGCTGCGCTTCGATTACGACGAGGCTCGCCAATTTCGGTGGCGGGGCGATTTCGCCCAAAATAGCGGGCTCTTTGAGGCCGATCTCGGCGCGGGCCGGGTGACCCTGCCGGCCACCGCCGCGTTACTTGCGCCCGAAAACGCGCTGAGCGATGCGATCTTTTTTTAAAAGCCGGAGCCTGCCGGCAGGTTCAGCTCTTTAGTAATTGGGAGTTAGTCGTTGGTCAGGGCATTCGGCACGAATAGTTTTTGCCGGAGTATGATGCCCACCAACTCCCGATGACCAACTACTTTGGCTGGGCTGCGCATAAAATGGTGTCGACAAATATCCCAAATTTGTTCTTTTTCACCCTATCAATGTCTCCGACGCCGATTATCGCCCTTGCGATTATTAACGAGCCCAAGCCCGGGCGCGGAGATTCGGCGTAAACGTCCAACGCACGCCACCACCGCTGAAGACCCCGGGCCTCAAACCCGGGGTTTCCTATTTCTAAACGTCTCCACATGAAATCGCACGCTCCTTCGGTCCCATCCGCCATCAAAATCTACGACACGACGCTCCGCGACGGCACGCAGGGCGAGGGCATCAGCTTTTCCGTCGCCGACAAGCTGCGCATCGCGGAAAAACTGGACGCGTTTGGCATGGACTATATCGAAGGCGGTTTTCCCGGCTCCAATCCGCGCGATATCGCGTTTTTTGCCGAAGCGAAAAATTTGCGGCTTAAGCACGCGCGTTTGGCGGCGTTCGGCGCGACCCGGCGCGCGGGCGGCAAGGCCGGCGACGATCCGCAATTGCGCACGCTGCTCGACAGCGGCATGCCGGTGCTGACCCTCGTGGGCAAGACCTGGTTGCTGCACGTGACCGAAATCCTGCGCACCACGCCGGAGGAGAACCTCGCGATGATCGAGGACAGCGTTCGCTACCTCACCGCCCAGGGTCGTGAGGTGGTCTACGACGCGGAGCATTTTTTTGACGGGTTCCGCGATAATCCCGACTATGCGTTGCAGACGCTGGCGGCGGCGCGGCGCGGCGGCGCGGCGAACCTGACGTTGTGCGACACCAACGGCGGCATGATGGTGAACGACTTTCAAGCTATCGTGGCGCGCGTCGTGTCCGAGTTTGGCGGCGACAAGGTCGGCGTGCACTGCCACAACGACAGCGGTCTCGGCGTGGCGCTTTCGCTGGCCGGGGTCGCGGCGGGCGCCTCGCTCGTGCAGGGGACGACCAACGGCTATGGCGAACGGGTTGGGAATGCGAATCTCACGACCCTCCTGCCCAACCTTTTCTTGAAGATGGGCCGGACCGCGGCGTGCGCGAAAAATCTGGGCGGACTGCGCGAGCTGTCCCTGCTTTTCGACGAGCTGGCCAATCTGCGGCCCGATCCGAAGTCGCCCTACGTGGGCGCCTCGGCCTTCGCGCACAAGGGCGGCCTGCATGCCAACGCCGCTTCGAAGGTCGCGCGCAGTTACGAGCATATCGACCCGGCGCTGGTGGGCAACCACACCCGCGTACTGGTCTCGGACATGGCCGGGCGGAGCAGCCTGGCCATGAAGGCGCGCGAACTCGGTTTCGCAATCGACGATAAGGCGCCCGAGCTGAAGGGCTTGATCGAGGAATTGAAAGAGCTGGAGTTCCGCGGCTACGAATTCGAGGCGGCGGACGCTTCGCTCAAGCTGCTGGTGGCGAAGTGCCTGGGCCAACGCCCGGTGTTTTTCGAGGTCGATGGCTATCGCGTCATTGTCGAGCGGCACCGCGGCGAACTCTGGGCCGAGGCGACCGTCAAATTGAAGGTCAACGGCCGGGAGGTTCATACCGTCGCCGAGTGCACCGGCCCGGTCGGCGCGCTCGACAAGGCGCTGCGCCGCGCGCTGGAGGGCGTCTATCCGCAGCTCAAGGAAATGGTGCTGCGCGACTACAAGGTGCGTATTCTCGAAGGCAAGCGCGGCACGGGCTCCCGCACGCGCGTGCTGATCGAGAGCGGCGACGCCCACGCTATCTGGGGCACGGTCGGCGTGAGCGATAATATCATCGACGCCAGCTGGGAAGCGCTGCGCGACGCGGCCGATTACAAGCTGATGTCCGCACAAGCGCGGACGTAGTTGGTCGTTGGTAATTTGTAATTGGTATTTGGTAATTGGTAGTTGGCGGACATCACGATTTCGCCGCACCGCCGGCCAGGCATTGGGCTACAATGACTAACTACCAATTACTAACTACTAACTACTAACTACTAACTACAAACTGCGCGCCGCGCGCACGCGCGGCGCTACAGCAGCGGTGCAAACAGGCGGCTGAGATCTTCGGCCACGTTGCCGAGCAACTTGTACCGTCTGGCGCGTTCGGGCCGGGGGGCGTGGCTCTGGTTGAAGAGGTCGGTGGCCCAGGCTTTCATCGCCAGCACGTCGGGCTCGGAATAGAGCAGGACGCCGATCTCGAAATTAACGAAAAGGCTGCGCAGGTCGAAGTTGGCCGAACCCATCAGCGCGATCCGGTCGTCCACGATGACGGCCTTGCTGTGCAGCATGCCATGGTTGAAAAGGCGCACGTTCACGCCGGCCTTGGCCAGTTCGCGCACGTAGTAGCGGCGCGCATAATCGGCGATGCGATGGTTGGAGCGCGCGGGCACGATGATCGTGACTTCGTGGCCGGCGCGGGCCTTGACCATGAGCGAGCGGAAGAGCACTTCGTCCGGGATGAAATAAGGCGTCACCACCCAGATGCTGCGCTCGGCCTCCTGGATCATCGAAATCAGGGCCTCATAAAGCGGGTCGCCGTCGACATCGGGGCCGCTCGCGACCACCTGCATCTCGCTCGAGCCTCGGGCCGCGCCCAAGTCGGTCTGGATTTCTCCATGGAGGGCTTCCAGGGGGGCGTTGCTGGCAAAACTCCAGTCGGCCAGAAAGACCTCGTTGAGCAGCGCGGCGGCCGGGCCCGCGATGATGGCGCCGAAATCGTGCCAGCGTTTCCTGAGCGGCGTCGGCCCCATGTATTCGCGCGCCAGATTGTGTCCGCCGACGATGGCGGTTTGATGGTCGAAGACGGCGATTTTACGGTGGTTGCGCAGGTTGGCCGAATAGCGCGGTTGCAGCGGCATCACCGGTAGGAAACGCACGACTTCGCCGCCGGCCGCGCGCAGCGGTTCGACAAAATTACGGCTGGTCAAAAAGCAGCCGACCGCATCGAGCAAGAGGCGGACTTTGACGCCCTCTCGCGCGCGCTGGGCCAGCAATTGCACCAGGCGGCGCCCGACATAGTCGCGTCCCAGAATGAAGGTCGTGATATGAATCGAATGGCGCGCCGAACGGATGTGGTCCGCCAGCACGGCATAGGCCTCTTCGCCGGTGGTGAGCAGGCGGACGGAATTGCCGCCGACCGGCGGGCAGGCGCCGGCGGCGGCGGCGGTCTGGGCGGTGGAGGAGGCCGCGCCGGTGTAAATGAGGGCCCGGCTACCGGGCAGCACCGGGCAGAGGCGTTGTTTGTGGGCGATGAGGCTCTTTAACTTGCGGCCGCCAAAAATCAGATAAAGCGGCACCACCACGTAGGGTGTGATGAAAATAATCGCGAGCAGCCACGCCACCGTGTTGCTCGGCTGGCGCTTTTCGCTGATGAGCCGGGCGATGAAAAAAAGCGCCAAGATAAAGCCGACGATGGTCAGCAGGAATGGCAGCACGCCGTTGTAGAACGGATGTTCTATCAGGTTTCGCACGACGCCAAAGAGTCTCACTCGTCATCCGGGCGGAGTCGAACCTGAATGAAGCGGGGAGAAGGGGCCAAGTGGCAGGTAAAAGGTATCAGGTGTCAGGTTCCAAGTGGCAAGCAGTAGGTGGCAAGAACGCGGAGTGTAGACGACTGACTCCTAATCCTGTCACCTCATACCTGATACCTGTTACTTGGCACCTGACACCTGATACCTGATACCTGATACCTGACACCTGTTACTTGTCACCTGGCGTTAGCCTAGGGCTTGCTGCTTCAGCCACTCGATTTCCTCGGGGAATACGGTGTGGGCGGCGCCGGGGAAAATCTGCTTCGTCACGTCGGCGTTGAAATGGGCCATTTGTTCCGCGCTCCGCTCGACATAGTCGAGTGGGATGTGCGCATCCAGCTCCGCGCAACCGAGGAGCACGGGCGTGCGGCGCAGGTCGCCCGCCTTCCTCGGCGTGTCGGCCGGCCCGATGAGCGCGCCGCTGAGACCGGCGACAAAGCCATAACGGCGGGGATGGCGCGCCGCATATTCGAGCACCAGGCAGCCGCCTTGGGAAAAGCCGACCAGGCCGATCCGCTCCGAGGCGAGGCCGGCCGCGAGCACCTCGGCCACCAACTGGTCGATCACGTTCAAGGCGCTCGAAAGCCGCGGTTCATTGCGTTCGAGCGGGGCGAGAAAACGGTGGGGATACCAAGTCCCATTGTTGGCCGCCGGGGCGAGAAAGGCGAGGCCGGAGCCGGGCAGGACATCCGCCAGCCCGGCGATATCGTGCGGCGACGAGCCGCGGCCGTGAACCAGGATGGCTGCGCCGCGCGCCTGCGAGAGCGGCTGGCCAAACCGGGCGGTGCCCTTGGTCTCATGAAGGTTGGGCATGTGAGAGGAAAACTGAAGCAACAAGTAACAGGTAGCAAGGATCAGGTCTTCGCTTGCAGTTTCGTCGCCGCCAGCCCGAATTCTTGCCACTTGTTACCTGTCACTTGCTACCTGCTACTTGTTACCTGATACCTGTTACTTTGCTCTACACCATCAGGCATATTGCCGCGGTGGTTGCAGGGGTGGCAACGAGGCCTCGATCTGTTTCCGCGCGCGTTCGCCGTGTTCGCGGTAGTAGATCGACCGAAAATAACAGCGGTCCCTGACTTCGGACACGCCGTAGCCGGCGTCGGCCAGCCGATGTTGCATCGCGAGCTGGCTCGCGTCGTCGGGCACGCGCCAGGCGATGTGATGGACCGTGCCGGTTCCCTGCAGGCCCGGCGCTGCGGTCGTGTTGCTGATGACATCGACGTAGTGTCCGGAGCCGCCTGGCCCGGCCTCAAACCGCGCGCGATTGCCTTGGCGCCGCACAAACCGGAAGCCCATCTCGCCGGTCAGCAAATTTTCGGTCGGGGCCGCCGGCCGGACGGTGAGCTCGGCGGTGTGAAAGCCGCGCAATGCCTGGCTCACCGTGATATTTCCGGCCGCCCAACCCTGGCGGCTGTCGTCGGCTACGGCCACGATTTCGCATGGGAGGCCGTCGGGATCGGTCAGGGCCAGCGCCTCCTCGTCGAAACGGGTCGTGTGCTTCACCGCAATCCCGTGCTGGTTCAGCCGGTCATGCCAATAGTCGAGCGATTGTGGCGGAGCGGAAAAGACCAGGCCGGTCATTTGCCCCGGTCCGACCCGGCCGCGACCGGCATAGCCTGGCCAGTAAAAAAAAGTCACGATGGATCCCGGCGTTCCGGTTTCGTCGCCGTAATAAAGATGGTAGGCGGAAGGGTCGTCGAAATTCACCGTTTTCTTGACCAGGCGAAGCCCGAGCAGGCCGGCATAGAAATTGATGTTGGCCTGCGGGTCGCTCGCGATAGCAGTGACATGATGAATGCCCGTGGGTGTGTTCATATTTTACGCTTACGATGAACACGTTGTAAAAAAAAGCGAATGGGCGACGCTGCTGGCCCGTGGGTTATGGAATAAAAGACGATCTCGGCCGGTGCGGCAGGTGGGGCGCGTTATCCTTAACGCCGGTCGCCTCTGGATTGTCATTCCGAGACTCTGAGCAACCCTGACTTGTCGGGGTTGCCTGGAACAAGCCAATGAATTGTTTCGCGCGGCAGCGCGGGTGGAGCGCGTTGACCTCAACGCGCTGAGAGCGTCTTGAGGTCAAGCCGCTCCACCTAGAAAGGCTGAATTCGTGCGCAAGTGGCATCCGTTCATTGCCAGCGAAAGCGAAAAAACTCAACCTGCTGCCAGATGAAAAGACGAGATTCCTCGTTTCCCTCGGAATGACAGACGGCGGATAATCCGCCCTACCTCGGAACAGTCTTCGCCCGCCGCGAAGCAAAGGCGGCTTGCTCGGCCCCGTCTTCACTCTTGAGACTGGCCGTGCCAAGTCGTAGCCCGCACAAAAGCGGCGGCCCGTCTACGCTTGCTGTTCGCGAGCTTCGACGTGGCAGTCTTCGCCCTTGCTTCGCGGCGGGCGAAGACTGGTGGTGGGAGATGGATTCGAACCATCGAAGGCGTTAGCCAGCAGAT
Organism: Opitutaceae bacterium; assembly: GCA_049519915.1. Taxonomy (GTDB): domain Bacteria; phylum Verrucomicrobiota; class Verrucomicrobiia; order Opitutales; family Opitutaceae; genus DASRHD01. Next base: position 7,118 of record JBEKQH010000074.1, on the reverse strand, counting down.
TTACAGTCTGCCCTCGTTGGCCACTTGAGTATCCCACCGAGCGCGGAAGGGAAAAGCTCGCGAGTCGGCGCAAGGAGTTCAAGCGATTTTTTTCATCAGCGGCGGACGGTCTTCCAAATTCCCCGGATTTTGCGACGACGTCGCAGCGGCTCGGTAGCATGAAAATCAACTGAAAACCGGGTGGCTTGACGCTAGGAGGCCGACGCATAGAATCGCTCGATGAACGATCTCTTGCCCCGGTCTTTTCTCCGTTCTTGTCTCGGCCTTTTGATCATTGCTCCATTGCTTGCGGCGAGCCCGGCTACCGCGGGGCCGGTCCAAGTGAAGGTGACGCAGGTGACGGCATCGTCCGATGGCACGTCGAATCCCCAAAAATGGCCGCATAATCCCCTGATGGCGGTCGATGGTAACACCAAGACCTGCTGGGCTTCTTCACCCAACGACACGATCGGCGCATGGCTCAAATTCAATTTCGACGGCCCGCGAAACATCGCCCAGATTCAGATTGTAAACGGCTGGATTCCGGAAGGTTATCCTAATTTTTTTACCCAAAACCACCGGCTCAAAAAGATAACCCTTCTTTACGGCAACGGGAAGAAGGAGGCTTTCGAATTGCGGGACAATAACGATATTCAAATTTTGTCCCCGGCCTTTGCGGATAAGACTAAATCCGTCACGCTTCGCGTGGACGCGATCTATCCCGCCGACAGTTCAAGCAGCAATGCCTGGGTGACCGTTTCCGAGGTCACCTTTTTTTCCGAGGCAGAGGCTACTAAGACGGCGCCTTGATCTCGGACGGTTTTGCGACTGATTTAAAAACAGCCCCTCGATTGCGAGATTGAGCTTCAATCCAGAGTTGGCAAGTTGGTGTCATGGCCATGCCGCTTGTCGTCCCCTCGCAATTCCGGGCTTTCGCTGGCGATATCGTTCAATCCTTTGAGTGCGGTGAGCGCTATTGAAGCCGCGCCGGGCCTGATAAGGGGTCAAACTCTGCCTGCTGACGCAGGCACGGCATCACCTTTCCCGCGACCGCCGAATTCACAGCAGTCCAGCGGTTCGAAAACTGTAATAGCCCAATCCGGTCGGATCGGCGGCGGTGCGGCCGACGATGATGTGATCGAGCAGGTGGATATCCACGATCTTTGACGCCTCGCGGAGTTGGCGGGTGACTTGCAGGTCGGCTGCACTGGGAGACGGATCGCCGCTTATGCCGTATGCGGTATAACAGGCGTTATGCCGCATCCCGTTTTATGCCGCACGTTATGCCGCATCCCGTTTTATGCCGCACCGAGCCCAGCTTTCAGTCGAAGCAGGCACTCAAAGATGCGGCATAAAACGAGCGATTTCAGAGGGCCTTGAGGAAGGTCAGGAGTTGGTCGTCGGGCCGGTATTTCCCTGACTTGCTCTCAACTGGTCGGGTTTTCGCAAGCACCGCCTCTTTCAGCGCTAGGTTTGCGTCGAGGTATATCTGGGTCGTGTCGAGGGACTCGTGGCCAAGCCAGATGGCGATCATCGAGCGATCAACACCGGCTTGTAGCAGCTCCATCGCCGCAGTGTGCCGCAGCACGTGTGGCGTCACATGCTTGGTCGCGAGCGAGGGACACGTGCGCTGTGCGGCTGCGACCTGTCGCGCAACCAGATGCTGGATGGCGTCGGCACTGAGCTGACCGCCGCTGGTATTGGGGAAGAGGATGCTATCCTCCTCGCCACCGCGTTCGCTCATCCACGCCTTGAGCACAGCGCAGGCTGCTTTCGTCAGCGGAGTGCAGCGCTCTTTTCGACCCTTGCCCTCGCACCGGACGTGCGCGCCAGTGCCGAGCGCAACGTCCTTTCGGCGCAGTCCGGTTATTTCGGAGAGACGGAGACCGGTTTGGACGGCGATCAACAGGATCGCATGGTTCCTCCGGCCCATCCGCGTGCCCTGGTCTACGCTTGTGAGTAACGCCTTCACCTCGTCTCGGGCGAGGTAGCCCACCAACTTTCGCGCGAGTCTTTTATACGGGATCGCGAGCACGCGCTGGATGAGTGCCGCGTGCTGCGGCATCTCCAGCGCGGCGTAATGATAAAACGACCGGAGTGCGGCCAGCCGTGCATTGCGGCTGCGCGCGCCGTTGGCCCGGCCCTTTTCCAGATCGTCCAAAAACAGCGCGAGGAACGGAGCGTCGAGTTGCGCCAGCGCCAGTTTCGAGGGCGGAGTTTCGAGCCGTCGTTGAGCAAACCTGGCCAGCAGCCGGAAGGTCTGCGCATAGGCGGCGATGGTGTGCGGGCTCGCCTTGCGTTGGGCGATCAGTCGCTTCGCAAAAAACGACTGGCACAGCGGGGAGAAGTCGGCTGCAGGCTTCATGACGCCACTCCTTTCCAGCGGGCTTCCAGAAGTTCACCGGCCGAGGCCATCAACTCCGGCGTGTTGCTCAGATACCAGTAAGTCCCGCTCACATTGCCGTGACCCAGATACGTGGAGAGGACCGGCATCCGTCGGGTCACCGCCTCGCCGCTGCGATACCAGCGCAGCAATGTTTCCACCGCGAAGCGGTGCCGGAAGTCATGCAGCCTTGGTCCGTGCCGTTCACCACGCCGTCGCAGGCCGATCTGCCGTGAGAGGTCGCGGAAGACCAGGTTCACTCCGCTATTGTTCAGGCGCGTGCCGTGGATCGCAGCGAAGAAGTAAGTCACGGGGCGGCCGCGCCGTGCGTAGGTTTCATCGCGTAGTTTGGCGTAACGCGCCAGCACCTCGCGAGTCGAGGGATGCAGTGGCACCAGCCGTGACTTATCAAACTTCGTTCGGCGGATGGTGAGGATGCCTTCCGCCAGATCCACGTCCTGGGGCAGGAGGTTCAGCGCCTCGCCCAAACGTATGCCGGTGACCACGAGCAACCCGAAGAGGCAATAATAGGTGTGTTGGCGCAGCGGGTGCGGCGACACCATCGTGAGCGCCGCATCGAGCAGTCGTTTGATCTCTTCCGGCGAGTAAAGATACGGCCGCGCACGCTGTGAGCGGAACGGCAAAAGCCGGTGATGAGGCACTTCCGTCGCCGGGTCGGCCCCGCTTCGATAGAGGGCGAAGCCCCGGATGATGATAAGGCGGCGAGTCCACGAGATCGGCTTCTCATGCTTGCGCTGCGTGGCGTATTCGAGCGCGAGTCGGGTGGTAATTCGAGGAGCCTTTTTCGCCTTCAGGAACGAGATGAACTCGTGCAGGCACACGCCGTATTCGCGCAGCTTGAAGCCAAGGCTGCGCCGCAGCGCGAGATAGTCATCCACGGCTTGGCGTAGCGGACTCATAGGGCACCTCCTGGCCAAGCAAGCGCCAGTGAGCGCAACGCTCCCACATCAACCTTGGCGTAGATCGCCGTCGTGTCCGGACTTTTATGCCGGAGGATTTCGCCGATCTCATCCAGCGATGCGCCCCGGCGAAGCATGTCGGTCGCGAGGCTATGGCGCAGCAGGTGCGCGCCTTTGCGCGCGGACACGACGCCCGCGTTCCGCAGCCCGCACAGCACAATCTTCGCGATGGAGGTGGCCCTCGTGAGGCCACCTATCGGTGCGTAATCTCGGATGAAGACGGAACGGGAGTCGCACCGCGGACGATCCTGCCGCAGATACCGGGCGATGGCCCGGCTTACATCGGCCGGCAACGGCAGCTGCGCTGACCGGCCACCTTTCCCTCGGACCGTGATCCGACAGTTCTCCCAGTCAAGGTCATCCAGGGTGAGCCCGATGATCTCGCCGGCCCGCAGGCCCAGCCGGGCGAGCAAGAGCAGGATCGCATAGTTACGGCGGCCCAGCGCGGTTCGTCGCTCGCAGCAGTCCAGCACACGTTTCACCTGCGCTGCCAGCAGATGCTTGGGCAGAGTCGAGAGCGACCACCGCGCCACCTTTGGCACCGCGCGGGCAAGGTCGTCGTTGTTCAGCCCCTTGTAGTGTAGATACCGGAGGAACGAACGCATCGAGGCGACGAGTTTTCTCGCGTAGGAGGAGCCATGCCGGCGTGCATGCCGTTGGATGAAGACGGTTACATCCGAGGCTTTCAGGCCCGGCAGGCTCAGCGGGCCGTCACCAAATTTTCCCGACAGGAATCGGCCAACAAACGGCGTCCATGCCGCGACTGTTTGCAATGACAGTGCGCGTTCCTCGACGAGGAAGCGCTCGTAATTTTTAGTCAGTTGCCGGGCCGGCGTCAGCACAACGGTCGCGGCTGGCGGCACGGCCCCGAGACCGCGCAGCATTGCCAACAACCGCCGCATCGTCGCCGGTGCACTGACGTGGACCCATTCGGCTCTCACCCGCCGATCCAAAAACTTCGCGATCAACCTTTCATCGACCTCCCGGAGACCGTGCCGAGTTCGAGTGAGCCAGCCGTCAAAATAGATGAGCAAACTCAGATGGTAGCGAATCGACCGAGACACATAGCCCTGCGCCCGGATCAGGTCGATGTATTGACCGATATACGGAGACAGCGGCCCGCTGGGGCCGCCCTCGATTTTCATCCCCCGACGATGGCAACGCCGTCGGGCCAACGCCCCGTTTTATGCCGCATCCAAATGGAGTAATTCAGAGGCAGCGAACCGAGACATTCGGCATAAAAACACATGCGGCATAACACCCGAAGGGTGATTATGCGCACAAACGACGGCGGTCGCGCCTTCGCGGATGGCGGCGCGATAGACTTCGCGCGGATGGACGAGCGTATTGGCGGCGGTGCCGGAGGTGACTTCAAAGCGTTTGAGCAGTCGGTTCTTGCGGTTGAGGCAGAGGACCCAGAATTTTTCCACATCGAGTCCGGCGGCGATTGGGGCCAAATAGGCGGCCACGAGGTCGGCGCGGTTGAGCAGCGGCGATTCGCCCGCCGGTTGGCCAATGACGCGACGGGCCATTTCCATCACGGCCACGAGCTGCAGGGCCTTCACGCGTCCAATGCCGTTCATTTTTTCGAAGTCTGGTTCGCGCCACGCGATGAGGCCGGCCAGGGAGCCCGCCTCGGAAATGAGACGGGTGGCAAGGGTGAGCACGTCGTTTCCGCGAGTTCCGTTCCGCAGCAGCATGGCGAGCAGTTCGGTGTCGCTCAGCGCGGCCGGGCCGAGTTTTTCGAGGCGTTCTTGCGGGCGTTCGGCGGTCGCGAGGGTCTTGAGGCGATTTTCCGGGCAGGGTGCGGATTCGTTCATTGGCGGGTCGCCCAACAGAATAGCAGCGATTCAGCGCGAAACGCCGAAGCGAGCTAGAAACGCCAAACTTCGAATGCCGAGAGAGGGACCAGCGGCGAGGTAACAGGTATCAGGTGCCAAGTAACAAGAAGAGCGGACGCAGCGAACGCTGAATCACCAACTACCAACTACCAACTACCAATTGCCAACTACGACCTGCGACCCATGACAAAAACCCAAATCATAACGGCGACTAGGACGAGTCCGACGATCCACCAGAAAAAGGCCGGCCGGGTGCGCCGGCCGCCGGAGCCAAATTCTTCATTCACGAAGTCTTTGTAATTGAAATCTTCGCTGGGCAGATCGAGGCCGTCCTGCTGCGTTTCATCGCTCCAACCGCTGCGTGCGTCGGATCCGCAATGGGGGCAGGATTTGCGACCGGCGGGGACCGGTTCTCCACAATTCGGACAATCGCCCGGTGGTACGAAAGGCATGGTTAGAATTACCAGGTATCAGGTAACAGGTGCCAGGTAACAGGTATCAGGTTCCAAGTAACAGGTAACAAGTATCAGGCGACAGGTGTCAGGTAACAAAGGCTGGAAACCTTGAACTTGGAACCTGAAACCTAGAACTTCCAGAGCGCAGCGGCGCTCTCTACGCCGGCGGCAGCAGCTCCTTGAGCGCGGCGTGGGCGCGTTCGAACTCGCTCTTGAGCTCGGCGATCAGCGAGGTCACGTCGGCGAGTCCGTCCTTCTTGGCCCGATGCTCAAGTTGCTCCGCGACGGACCGGAGCGCGGCGGCGCCGACATTGGCGGAGGCGCCTTTGATCGTGTGGGCGGCGCGGACAAACGTGGCAGTGTCGCCGGCCGCCAGGCTCTGGTCGATTTCGGCGATGCGCTTGGGCGCGTCTTCGACGAAGATGCCGACGATTTCACGGAGAAACGTGTCGCCGCCGTCGGGGTCGAGTGCGCGCAGATTGTCAATGGCTTCCTGATCGAGGATGGGAGAAGACATGATGCACAAAAATACGGGAGGAAGGATCCGGGGGCAACGGCTGTTTCACCCGCTCAGGTGGCCCATTCGAACGAGGTGTTTTGTTCGATTTCATCGATCGTCGTGAGGCCAAGCAGGACCTTTTTTAGCCCGTCGTAGCGGAGCGGCTTATAGCCGACCTTGGCGGCGGCGCGGGTGATATCCTGGGCGCTGCGATTTTCCGTGATCAGCGTGCGGATTTCCTCGGTGATGATGACGAGTTCGTGGAAGGCGATCCGGCCATGGTAGCCCGTCCACCGGCAGCGCGCGCAGCCGTGGCCCCGGTAAAAGGGCACGTCTTCGAGGCCTTCGTCCAGAAAATATTTCGAAAGAACGTCTCGCGACGGATAATAGGCTTCTTTGCAGTTTTCGCAGATGCGGGCGGCCAGGCGCTGCGCGAGCACGGCGATGATCGAAGGGGCGACCATGTAGGGCTCGACGCCGATTTCTTGGAGGCGGACGATTGCTTGCGGCGCGGTGTTGGTGTGAAGGGTGGCAAAGACGAGGTGACCGGTCAGCGCGGCCTCGGTGGCGATCTTGGCGGTCTCGAGATCGCGGATTTCGCCGACGAGAATGATGTCGGGATCCTGGCGCAGCAACGAGCGCAGGAGCACGGGAAATTTTAGGTCGATGTGGGCGTTGACCTGGCTTTGGGTGACGCCGGCGAGTTGGATTTCGATCGGATCCTCGATCGTGCTGATATTGACGCTGGGGTCGTTGATTTCGTGCAGCGCGGAGTAGAGGGTGGTGGTTTTGCCGGAGCCGGTCGGTCCGGTGACAAAGATGATTCCATTGGGGTTTTGAATGACGCCGCGAAACGCTTGGAGGATGGACTGCGACACCATCATTTTCTCGAGCGTGAGCATCGATTTCTTCCCGGTGCCGGCGAGGATGCGCACGACGATCTTTTCGCCAAATTGGGACGGGATCGAGGAGAAGCGGAAG
>JBEKQH010000073.1:0-7336 GCA_049519915.1 Opitutaceae bacterium | reverse complement strand
CCTATTAAGCGCGCCCGTGAGCGGTGACCTTGCGGCTTTGCGTTTGCGCGCTGGGCAAGCGCTGCCGGCCTTCGCCATGGGATCGTCCACCAGGTCGATGCGTTTGCCAAGTCAAACTGACTAAGGATCTTTCCGTGTTCCATCCGGAATTTGGTTGACCGCATTTGTGGCAGGAAATGAGAATGTCACAAGCGAAGTTGCCGACCGAAAGCGGGATAGCGTTCATGACGGCGCAAGTTTAACCTAGAATGTCTCTTCCTAGCGAACCGAATCCCCAGGCTAGATCGAATGGGCGGTTCCGTTCCGGATTATATTGGTCTGCGTGCGGCCGGGGGTTGCAGGTGGCCACCCAATTATCTTTCACCGCCGCGCTGTCGTGGATGCTTTCGCCGGGCGATTACGGCGTGATGGCGATGGTGAGCGTGTTTACCGGTTTTGCCACCATGCTGGCTGACGGGGGATTTAATTCGGCGCTGGTCCAAAGGAGGGAGACCACGGAGATTCACACGCAAACGGTCTTTTGGATAAACTTAGGCACCAGCGTAGGGGCGGCCGTCGCTACCTGCCTGGTGGCGCCTTTTCTGGCGCGGTTTTTCTTGGTTCCGACGCTTACGCCTCTCTTCCGGATCATTTCGATCAACTTCGTCCTTGGGTCCTTGGGCGGCGCGCCTGGGGCGATGCTTGAGAAGCGGATGCAGTTCAAGACGATTGCCGTAAACCTAAATCTGGCGTTGATCGTATCGGGGCTGCTTGGGGTCACGCTCGCTTTTTATGGGGCCGGTGTTTGGAGCTTGGTCGCGCAGTCGTTGGCCTTTTCCGCCACCCATTCTTTGCTGCGCTGCTGGTCCTGTCGTTGGCGGCCCCGCTGGGCGTTCGATTTGCGCGTTGTGAGGGATCTGTTAGGATTTTCGGGCAACTTCTATGTCTACAACTCCATCAATTACTGGGGGCGGAATGCAGACAATTTGTTGGTGGGCAAATTCTTCGGCGCGGCGATCTTAGGATCCTACAGTCGTGCCTATAGTCTGATGCTTTTGCCGATGAGCCAGCTTAACAGCGTGGTGGCACAGGTCATCTTTCCGGGTTTTTCCGGCCTGCAAGATGACCGGAACCGCATCAAGAGCATCTACCTGAAGGCCATTGGCGTTGTTTCGCTCGTTACCTTTCCTCTGATGGTCGGCTTGGAGGTCGCGGCTGCGCCGTTCGTCAACACGCTTTACGGGGGAAAATGGAGCACGGTCGTGCTGTTTATCCGGATTCTCGCTCCAGTCGGCATGCTGCAGTCTATTGTTAACACGGTTGGCTGGATATTTCTGCCCCAAGGCAAGACCCATATGATGCTTTACATCGGCGCCGCCGTTACGGTCGGAGAAATTATCTCATTTTGGATTGGCATAAAGATCGGCTCGGCTACGGCACTCGCGGTCTGCTACGCCCTCTTTAATCTCATCTCTTTTTATCCGACCATGGCGATCGCTTGGCGCTCCATTGATATCAGGCCAGCCCAAGTTTTCTCGATCCTCGCCGGGCCCTTTTTTTCATCTCTCGCCATGGGCGCTGCGGTCTATGGCCTCGGGCTCTGGATCCCCGCGGCCTGGAGCCCCGGGAAAGCCCTTCTGGCCTTGGTCGGATCGGGGGCGGTATTCTACGTAGTGGTCGTTCGCCTTTTCCGGCTCTCGGCTGCCAATACACTTTTCGCGTTTGTCGTTTCCAAGGCGGGTATCGGCGACGGCCTCCCCTCGCAATGAAATCCATCCTGGCCCGTTTTGCTTGGGTTGTGTCCGATCTTGGCTCCGAACGGATGCGCCTCTTTCGCCTGCGTCGGTCAGGCCCGCTAACGCAGGACTGATTCAATCGCCAGCTTCGACAGGGCGGGGTTCCCTTTGAGCGTAGGCGTGGGGATCTTTCGGCGTAGCAACGCATGGGAGATGGCCGCCAGCGGCCGATAGACCAAAGCATGGCGCCGGAGACAGGCCTTGACGCCCCTAAGCCCGCTCTTGCGGGAATCCGCGACGTTTTTCGGTGGCTGGGTCCAGCGGAAAAAATAGTCACTCTGCTGCACCTGGTCGTGCTGAAAGCCGGTGTCCTTCAGAACGGTCCGGACCAACAAATAGAGTGGCGCCGAGGAAAGGACGTTCACGCGCTGCCCGTTGGACGGAGGCTTTACCTTGTACCATATTCTTGTGTTCGACAAGTCGGCCAAGAACACCTCCGTATTATCGTAACAGTCCTTGTATAACGAAAAAAACAGTTCGGGCGAAAATTGCCAGAAGCCGTGCCCGCAGAAATTGTTTGCCGGGACGATGTGAATGATCTGTCCCCCCGGCTTCAAGAGCCGCGAACAGTTCTTCAAGACCGCGGTGACTTCAAAAATGTGCTCGGAGGTTCCGGCATCGATAACCGTGTCATAAAGTCCGCACAATTCGGGGGGCACCGGACGGTTCAGGTCATGAATCACCGAAGCCTTCTCAAAGCTCGAACAATCGATCGAGTCGACGGAGCTGGCGCCAAAATAGTCGATCAAAAGGCGCTCGCAATAGGTGTCGTTGCGGTAGGCGGAGCCCGCCGAAAGGGCCGAGCGAATCAGGGATTCCTCAACGTATATTGCTTGCCGGCCAAGTGTGATAACTTTTCCAAACCCTTGATGCTTTTTGGCGTAGCGGAGGAAATTCAGAACATGGATGTCGATTCCCATTTATTTGCCTTGGTCGCTGGAATTACGTATATGGTTGCCGTTTTGCCGCCGTCAGCAAGCCTAAGCTTGGCGAGAAGGCCGGCGCGGCGGCCAAGACGATTGGAAGCTTGCGTCGAGCCCGAGTTTTTCGACCTACTTGACCGATCCGATGATCTTGTCTTTCAGAACGGAATACCAACAAACGAAAGTCCGATCATGAGCTTCCCTTTACAGGCGTCGAACGAAAAAAATGGGATGGGCGATCGAGCCTATTATGCGACCTACTATGGCGACCGGCGGCCGGACAAATACGCCTGGTTGCTGGCCGAGATAATCACGTATGGGCGGCCCGGAAATATCGTGGACTTGGGGTGTGGCATCGGATTGTTCGCGGAATTGGCTGCTCAATGGGGATTGAGCGTCTGCGGCTGCGACGGCTCGGCCGATGCGATCGAGCTTGCTTTGGCCCGCGAACCCCGCCTGGGCCTGACTTGTTGTGCCTTGGGCCATCAGCTCCCCTACGCGTCCTCGTCAGTCGATAATATGCTTTTGTATCAGGTTATTGAACATCTACCCCCTGACGTGCTTTTAAATGTACTGCGAGAAGGCCGGCGCATTTTGCGCCCCGAAGGCATGCTTTTTATCTTTTCCCCCAACAAGGCGAATCGTCGCGAGATTCTGGCCGATCCCACCCATCTCAACCCGCTCTATCCTTCCGAATTGCGCCGAATGTTGCTCGCGTCCGGCTATGATATTGTCAAAGAACCCAACCACCCGCGATTTCCAAACTCGACACGGACTCGACTCCATCAACTCGCCTACGCCTTGGCCCGGCGGCTCATGCAAACCCGTCGGCTGATCCATTCCCGCTGCTACGATTGGTTGAGCGCATCGACCAGCGCCTACGCTCGCAATGGCCCCGGGGCCGTCCCTCCAAAATAAAAGGCCGATTTTAAGTGATCGAACGTATATACAAAAGTGAACATTGTCTAAAACAGCCGATATTTTGGCAGCCATATGGCATTTAGAAACTTCGTTTCACGAGTAAGATCCCGGGTAGAAGACCTGCTGAGCCGGATATTTCCGGTTAACCCGGCGGTTTCCTATTGGAAGCGAAGAGCAAAAAAACTCGGCAAGAGATCGGTGATAAATGCGGCCTTTGCCGCCGATGAATTCGACAAAGTCACGGAAATACAACGCGCCGCCCTCATGCCGCTTTTCGCGGGATGCCTGAATGGCACCGAGCGAGTTGCGTTAGATTTGGGCTGCGGACCGGGGCGCTTCACGCCGGCCCTGGCCGACGCTCTGGGCGGGCGATGTATCGGGGTTGATCCGATCGAGCCGTTGCTGGCCCTTGCTCCGCCAGCGCCGAATGTCGAGTACCGCCTTATGAAGGCAGGGCATCTCCCGCTTCCTTCGGCTTCCGTGGACGCCGTGTGGATATGTCTGGTCTTGGGCGGCATCCGAGGAATCGTGTTGGAAAAGACGGTCAAGGAGGTTCGACGGGTATTGAAAAATGGAGGGCTGCTTTTCATGGTCGAAGACACCCCTGAAATGCCGAGTCCCGACCATTGGTCGTTTCGATCGGTTCGCGAGTATTGCGAAATGTTTCCCGAGATCGAATTAAAGAAAATCGCCACATATGCGGACCGAAATATTCCCGCGTCCGTTTTGGCCGGCAGGCTGAAGCTCAACCCTAAGGCGGGCGGTAGCGTCCTAATTTGAATTTTACTGTCTTATTGTAGGCGAGGTCGCCGACCCCGGCCACTGGCCTCAGCGAGCTCGGCTATAGTTAAACTAGGACACTACCCAGCGGGCCGGAGATCGGACTTCGTCCTCCAGCCGGCCAAAGGAAAATGGTTTCCGGGGATAAAAAAGAATGATGGCCGGGGAACCGAGCGCTCGCTCGATCCCCGATCGGCACGAGGGCTCTCTTCTCCGGCGGATCGAATCTTATGATCGACGTTCATGGCAGGCAAACTTAGGGTTGCCGCCGAATTCATGGCCGAATTTTTTCAACTTGAGACACCGGTGGTTTTTCTGGTGTTCAACCGCCCTAAGCATACGCGGCGCGTCTTTGAGGAGATCCGGCGCGCGCGGCCGCCGCGGCTTTACGTGGTGGGCGATGGGCCGCGTCCCGGCCGGCCGGAGGATGTTTCCCGCGTGCAGGAGGTGCGGACCATCATCGCCCAAGGCGTGGACTGGCCCTGCGAGGTCCGCACGAATTATTCCGAGGCCAATCTCGGCTGCGGCCGGCGGATTTCGTCGGGCCTCGACTGGGTTTTTGCGCAGGAGACGGAGGCGATCGTGCTGGAGGACGATTGTGTTCCCGATCCCACGTTTTTTCGGTTCTGCGCGGAGCTGCTGGCGCGCTACCGGGAGGATGCGCGAGTGGGAATGATTTCCGGATGTAATTTTCAAAAGGCGCCGCCGGCCGACGGCGCCAGTTATTATTTTTCTATCTACAACTATGTTTCGGGCTGGGCGGCTTGGCGCCGCTCATGGCAACTTTTTGATTGGAAGATGGCCCGTTGGCCCGCGCGGCGAGCCTCCGGCTGGTTGAACGATTTGCTGGGCAGCCGCTGGGCCGCGATCTTTTGGCGTTATTGTTTCGACGAGACGATCGCAGGAAAAATCGACACGTGGGCTTTCCGTTGGATATTCGCCCTCTGGAATCAGGGAACGCTCGCGGCGTTGCCCGCGAGGAATCTTGTCACAAATATCGGATTCGATGCGGAAGCCACCCATTTTTCCAGCCGAGACATGGATTTGTCGTTTGCCAGCCATCCGCTGTGCTTCCCTTTAAATTCTCCCGAGAAAATGATCCGCGATGTGGAGGCGGACCATTTTACCGAAAGGCGTATTTATCGTATTGGCTTGAAAACGATAGCCATAATTTTCTTTAGACGGGCCAAACAATTATGGCGGCGCTGATCTTAACAAGGATCCGATCGGGATTTGGCCACGGATTTTTCGGGGTCGAGCCGTGGAGATCAAGCGGGCAGGAGGGTTTCGGAACCGCGGCTGGGGCGGAGAATCCAGGACCTAGGCGAGAGGCGCTCAGACCGGGCTTGGCTTGAAGAAGCGTTCACATGAACGACCTGCTCGTAGTCACACCCACCCTGGGAACATCCGACTGGCTGGATGAAACCGTGGCCAGCGTGGCCGGCCAGCCGTTGGCCTGCCGGCACGTGTTGGTTGCGCCGACCGAGGCGGCGGCTGCGCTGGCCGCGCGATTTCCAACCGTGCAGGTCGTGCCCGAGCGCGGCGGTGGTATGTACGCGGCCATTAACGCCGGTCTGGCCGCCGCGCGCGATTGGAATGCATTTACCTATCTCAACGACGACGACGTGTTGCTGCCCCATTTCGCGGCCGTTGCGCGAACGGCGGCTCGAGCCGCCGTTCGGCCGTTGATTGTGTATGGGCGCGTGCGCCTGATCGATGCGCAGGGCCGTCGTCTCGGCGCGATCCCGGTTTCGCCGGCACCCTCGTTTAACCGCGCGCTTTATGCGCAGCGAATCGAGCCGGTTTATCAGCATGGCACGCTGGTGACACGGGCGGCTTTGGAATCGCTCGGAGGATTTGATGAATCGCTGCGTTTTTGCGGCGATTCGGAGTTTCTTGCCCGAGCCTGTGTAACCGGCGTGCCATTTTCATATGTCGGCGGCGCGGCGGTCGCGGCGTTCCGGCTGCGCGCCGGCCAGTTGACGAAAAACCGCGCGGCGCTTCTGGCCGAACGCACCCGGATTGACCAAAAGCTCGGGTTGCTCGGGTCGAACTTAACGTTCCGACATCGTTGGGCGCGGTTGATTTTTCGCGCCGCAAATGCCGGTGTTTATGCGGAACGCATAGCTAGGCATGGCTTCGTCACTTTCGACGAGCTGCTGGCGCGGATTGGCTAGCGGTAGGTGTTACTCGCGAACACCGGGCTGTCCGCCGGCCTGAAGGCGAGATCCATCTGCCACAGGATGCCGTCGCGCGGCCGTCGCATCGGATCGGCCAGATCGCAGCAGCGAAAACCGCGGGCTTCGAGCCACGTACAGAGTTCGTGAAAGCGCAGGCAGCCAGGCACGAGGGAAAAGTTGTAGGCTTCGACGACCAGCAGCTCGGCTTGGGCCAGCACCTTGGTCGCACCGGTAAGCACCGATATTTCGTAGCCGTGAGTATCGAGTTTGAGAATATACGGCCCCGGCAGACCGCGGGTCGCGACGGCGTCGTCGATCGGCTCCACGGGCACAGCCCGGGTCCCGGCGGTTCCCGGCATGGCAATGCCGCTGCCATCGAGCGCCGGGTCGATGGAAAATTCGACCGCACCTTTTTCCGCGCCGGCCGCGGCCGGTACGAAATCAAACCCGTGGGTTTTGCGCAGCTGCTCCAGCGCGGCCTGCCGTTCGGCCAGCGGCTCAAAGAGGAGAAATTTCGCTTCGGGGAAAAATTGTTGGGCCTGGCACGACCACCCGCCGTCGGATGCGCCGATGTCGATCACCGTCCCGGCTCGCATGCCTCGCGCTCGGGCTCGTGCCAGCAGTCCGGTCATTTCAAAGGCGCATTCGGAACGAGCGAGGTGCAGTCCAAGCGGAGCGAGCAACGCGTTGGTCACGTGACGCAATCGGGCGCGAAGGCGGTTGGACATAAAATTAGTGGATAAATTTTCGCACGAAC
>JBEKQH010000072.1:0-7395 GCA_049519915.1 Opitutaceae bacterium | reverse complement strand
CCCGGCTGCATCAAGCCGCAGAAATTACGTGCCGGGTGCCCTGTGTCGATTGCGGCCATGCCGAGGAAACCGATCTGGACATCGCGCGGTTTCTGTGGACGGAAGTCCGGCACCGCGCCGGTAAATTGCTCCGCGAGGTGCACGAGTTGGCCTCCGCCTACGGATGGTCGGAAGAAATGATCCTTAACCTCCCCACTCACCGGCGGGAGCGGTATTTGGCGATGATCCGATCATGAGCGACCTGCTCCAACGTCTGATTGCCCGGACTCGGGCGCCGCTTTCGGCCATCCAGCCGATCCTGCCGTCGATCTATGCGCCGGCAGAAAGAGGCGATCATGACGGCGGAATAACGAGCCCGTCCGATGTTGCGGAACCGGTTGCCTCATTGTCCGAATCTTCGTCGGGCCAGATTGACGTCCAGGGGATCCGCGAAGAGCCGCCGCCCATGGAAAGAGAGCCCACCGAGACCCAACCCCTCCGGGCGCCCGCTGCTCACCCACCCAGCGAAAGAGGAGCCCAAAGACCAGCGCCGCCGCCCAGCGAGACCGAGGCCCGGTCTCCGCTGACAGCAACGTCGCCTTCGCCCCCCCTGCTCGCACCGCCCCCGAAGCCGAAGGATCCTATTCCGCCCGCACCGCAGTCGAAGAGTACCGATTTCATGCCGGCCTTGGGCGCAAAGCCCCTTCCGCCCAAGGCGGAAAGCGCACTGCCGGCGCCGGAGTCTAACGTCATGCCGGGCGAATCGAGAAAGTCCGGCGGCAAAACCACGGGGCCGATCACAAGAACGGTCGTTCCGCCAGGCCTCGGTTCCAAGATAGCCTACTCGCGCTTGCATCGGGCCGCAGCCGCGATGCGGAACGCCTCGCCCCCACCCGAGCAGACGGTCTCGTCGACGGCCGGGGAGACGAACGCCTCCTCCGCGGACCATGAAGCGGCCGGAATCAAACGCCTGCCCGCGCGTGAAACACCGGCCGCCACGTCGAGCCGGAGGAAAGTCACCGAGGCGATCGATACGCCGTCGAATAATTTACCCCCGCGGGATCCCAGGGTCGCCCTTCGGCGCAACCGCGAGGACGCCGAAACCATGGGACGATCCCAGTGGGAGGCGTCACCGGCTCGGCCCTCCGAAGGTCACTCGAAAAAATCGCCGCCCCTCGACGGTCAGGCTCCCTCGGTCGAGGTGCGCGTTTCAATCGGGCACATCGAGGTAAAAGCCGCCCAACCCGCCGCACCCGCCCCACGGCGGACGCCGCAACGTCCGCGGGTGACGTTGGATGAGTTTCTGAAAAGTCCGCACTATGGAGGCCCGCGATGAGCGACTATCTCGCAGTCGCCGGAGTCAGCGCGATCTTGAAGCAGACCTTGATCGACGCGCTGACGGTCAACGGCCCCAACTCGATTGTCGACCCGGGCAAGCCCGCCGTGACGGTGGGGCCGCCCGATCTCGTTGTCACCGGGACGGAAGAACCGGTGCAGCTGAACATCTTCATGTATTATGCGAGCCAAAACCCGGCTTTCAGAAACATGTGCCTGCCTTCCTCCGACAGCCAGGGCAATAAACTGAGCAATCCGCCGCTGGCCCTTAATCTACATTATTTGATCAGTGCATATGGGAAGTCCGAATTCGATGCCGAGCTCATGCTGGGGTGGGCCATGAAAGTGTTTCACGAAAATCCGGTGTATTCCCAGAGCCAGATCAGCCAGCTCTTGACCGAAATGTCCGGCAGCACCGTGCCGGAAATCCAGCTGCTGGTCCAGACGACGCTGGCCAGCCAGGTCGAATCGATCAAGGTCACGCCCGAATCGCTTTCCAACGAGGAGATCGCCCGGCTCTGGATGGCCTTTCAAACCCATTACCGCACCACCACGTCCTATCAAGTGACGGTCGTCCTGATCCAGGACACCTCGACGGTTAAGTCGAATTTGCCGGTGCAATCCCGGAACATCTCGGTCTTGGCCATGCCTCCGCCCGTGGTGAAAAACCTTGCGCCGACCAGCGCCGCGACCGGGGACATGATTACCCTGACGGGCTCCTACTTTCTGGGAGACAAGGCCACCGATACCATGGTGCAGTTCGATGGGCTGCTGCCGTTGGTGACCCCGGCCTCCGTGCAGGACGGCTGCGTGCGCGTCAAGGTGCCGGCGACGTTGGCGGCCGGCGTGCGCAGCGTCCGGGTCGTCCGCCAGGTCAGCTTTGGCGTCTCCACCGATCCGCACCCGGGCTTTTCGTCGAACTCGGTCCAGTTCTTCCTGGTTCCGACGATCACGACGCCTCCGCCGATCAGCGCCGCCGTCAGCACCACGCTGACCCTCGCCGTGACGCCGCCGGTCGAGCGCGAACAGCAGGTGGCTTTGATGGTGGGCAACTATTCGATCACGCTTCCCGCCCGTCCGCCGACCGATCCGGACTCGTCGTCCACGCTTAATTTTCCGATCCCCGTCGATTTTCCCTACACCACGCCGGCCACGTCGTTGCCGCTGCGCGTGCAGGTCGATGGCGCCCAAAGCAAGCTCACTTTGGACCAGACCACGGGCAGCCCAACGTTCGGCCAGTTCCTGCCGCAAGCGCAGATCACCGCATGAAACCGAGCACCCTCGAACCGCAGCAGCTTTGGCTTTCGGACGCGCTGGATCGGATCTACCAGGCGGTCACGTCGGGTGCGCCCGATGGCAAAGAGCCTCCAGTACCAGCCGCGCCCAGTCCCGCCCCCGGCGCGGCTGTCACGCCCCTCGATCACCTGCAGCGCGGCTTCGGTTTGAGCCCTTTTGAATGCGATCTCTTGTTGCTGTGCCTCGGCTCCGAACTGGAAAGCCGTTTTGGCCAGGCCTGCGCGGCCGCCCACAACGATCCCCGGATGTCGCAGCCGACCTTCGGCCTCGCCCTGGGCGTCCTGGCCGGAGCGCATTGGAGCGCGATGGCGCGCGACCGTCCGTTGCGCTACTGGCATTTCATCGAAATCGCGGCGGGCGACCGGCTGGTCAACAGCCCGCTGCGGATCGACGAGCGCGTGTTGCATTACCTGATCGGTCTTCCCTGCATCGACGAGCGCCTTGAGCCGACGGTTCATCCATTGTTTGCCGTGAAGTCCGTCCCTTCGGCCGCCCAGATCCAATGCGTCCAGACCGCGTCGAGATACTGGTCGGGGCCGATCGACGATCCGCGCCAGCGCCGGCCTGTCTTGCTGGTCGGACGGAGAAGTTTCGAACAACAACTCGTGGCCCAGGAGGCCTTCCGAGCTGTCGGGCTCCGGCCCCATCTCCTGCGGGTTTCCGATATCCCGGCCGGCGCGGTTGAACGCGAAATGCTCGCCCGCCTCTGCCATCGCGAGTTGGTTCTCGACGCCTGGGGCCTCTATCTGCAGTCGAGCGACCAGGACGGCGCCGAAAACGGACGCTCTCTGTCGGCCTTCCTTTCGCAAATCCGCATGCCCGTGGCGGTCGAAGTCCGCGAGGGTTCGCCCTTGGAACAGCTCGATGGGCTGCGCATCAGCGTCCCTTCGTTGGATTATGCCGAACGCAAGGCGCTCTGGGCCGAAAGCCTGGGGGAATGGGCCGCGGGAATGAACGGCCAGGTGGACCGCATCGCGGAGGGGTTTAACTTCGACGCGCCCGCTATCCGCCTGGCCGGCGCCGTCGTTCGCAACACCGCGGCCGGCAGTGCCGACCCGGCCGGCCTCGCCTGGCAGGTCTGCCGGGTTCACGCGCGCAAGTCGCTCGATAATCTCGCCCAGCGCATCGAACCCCGATGCCGCTGGGAAGATTTGGTGCTGCCCGCGCTGCAGACCGACATTCTTCGCCAGATCATCGCGCACGTCCGCCATCGCCCGAGGGTCCACAATGCGTGGGGTTTCGCGAAAAAATACGGCCGAGGCCTCGGCGTGGCCGCCTTGTTTGCCGGCGGCAGCGGCACGGGCAAAACCATGGCGGCGGAAATCATCGGGGCCGAACTGGAGCGCGACGTTTACCAGATCGATCTCGCCTCGGTCGTCAGCAAGTACATCGGCGAGACCGAGAAAAACCTGCGGCGGATTTTCGACGCCGCCGACGAAAGCGCCGCCGTCCTGCTCTTCAACGAGGCCGACGCCCTGTTTGGCAAACGCAGCGAAATCAAGGACAGCCATGACCGCTACGCGAACCTGGAGATCAGTTATCTGCTCCAGCGGATGGAGTCCTACGAGGGCGTGGCCATCCTGACCACCAACATGAAACACGCGCTGGATTCGGCGTTTCTTCGGCGGCTACGTTTCATCGTCCAGTTCCCCTTTCCCGATTCGGAACAACGGGAAGCCATCTGGCAAAAGGTCTTCCCGCCACAAGCCCCGCTGCACCAACTGGACTTTCGCCACCTGGCGCAAATGAACATTTCGGGCGGCATCATCCGCAACATCGCGATGCACGCCGCTTTTCTCGCGGCGGAAGAAGACGCCCCCATCGCCATGGATCATATCCTCCGCGCCGCCAAAGTCGAATATGCGAAAATGGACAAGCCACTGACCGGTTCGGAAACGGGGGGATGGTCATGAAGGGCGCACACCTCAAGGCCCCTGACCGGATGGCGGGGCGGATGATCCCTAATCCGCCGCCATCAGCAACGCACGATGGCGGCGCGCCGCATCGTGCCTCTCAGCCTGGATCCGACCGGAGGCCCACCACCCCCGTCACCCTGCAATTTCAGATCGGCCGGCTGACTCTGCCCGGGATGTCGCGCGCGGACACCGCCCGAGTTGTGGACGCGATGCAAGCGGGGCTGGCCAAGCTGGCTCGGCAATTCCCCGGGCGCGACTGGCGGAAATTGTCCGCCCTCCCCCGGTTGGACGGCGGAACCCTCCGCGTGGGCGCCCGACCCGAACAGATCGGCGAACACCTGGCCACGCAGATTTTCCGGAGGCTGTCGTCATGAAGAGGCTGAACCATTCATCTGCTTGTGGGCGGGGTGCCCTCACCCCGCATGAGACCGAACACAAAAAAGGTGGAACGCGGCGTCCCGACGCGTTCGTTTCGCGTTTTTCCATTTTAGCGCGTCGGGACGCCGCGCTCCACCCTTCTTAGCTGCTGCGAAAACCAGCATTTGGGCAACGCACCCGCTCCATCTTGCCATTTGTCACTCATAACCGGAACCAACCATGTCAGCCATTTCTCCCCGACTGCTCAAAGGCGCGATCGTCTCGCTCGATCCGGACACTGGCATTCCGCTCGGCCTCATCCTGCTGCAATACAACCCGGATTCCATTACCCGGAGCCTCCAGCCGCAAACCATCGGGGACGAACCGGACCGCACGGAAATCCTGCGGTTGAAGGGCCCGCCCATTGAGACGATCAAATGCACGGCGGAAATCGACGCCACCGATTTGATGGCGGTGGGCGATCCGATCACGCTGGAGTTCGGCATCCAGCCGCAGCTCTCCGCGCTCGAATTACTCGTCTATCCCTCGAGCGTGGACTTGATCCTCAACGAGGCCTTGTCGCTCCTGGGGACGATCGAGATCGTGCCGATGGAGTCGGCCTTGACCCTGTTCGTCTGGAGCAAGACGCGGGTCACGCCGGTGCGCATCACGGAGCTCAGCATAACCGAGAATGCGTTTGACCCGCAATTAAACCCGATCCGCGCAAGCGTCTCGCTGGGCATGCGGGTGCTCAATGTCAACGACGTCGGATTCCTCACCCCGGCCGGCGCACTCTACATGGTTTATCAAATCGAGAAAGAGGGCCTGGCGGCGCTGTCGCAAGTTTCGGCCATCGCGCAGCTATTCTAGCCACCGTCCAAAAAAGGAATATCCATGAGCACCGCCTTACAAATGATGATCCAGTCGGCCGCCGGAACCGGCGGGCCCACCGACCCGAGCAGCCGCTATCTGGGCACGCCGGTGGAAATGCTCACCAAGCCGGACGGCACCCAGGTCGCCTATCTGCAGCGCCGGATAATTCCGCAGATGCAAATCTACACGTCCGTGCAGAATTATGTGGTGATCGACGGAGACCGGCTGGACAACCTCGCCTACAAATTCCTCGGCGATCCGCTTCTCTTCTGGATGATTTGCGATGCCAACGGCGTCAGCGATCCGGAATCTTTAACCTCACAGGTCGGGCGGACCATCCTGATCCCCATGGCCGCAGCCATACCCCCGGGAGCGCGCAATGGCTAGCGGTCTCTACCTTACTTTGCTGATGGGGCCCATGGTGCCCGTCCCCGCGCCCAAAGTGCTGATGGACGCGCTCACTTCCGTGACCGTGACCGTCGCGGCCGGGCAGCAAAGCGGTTTCGAGCTTTCGTTCACCCTGGCCGACCGCTCCCCGCTGCAGACGCTGATGCTGCTGGCCGGCAATACGCCGATGCAGGTTTGGCGGGTGGTGATTGCCGCGACCGTCGGCGGCCTGCCGCAAGTCTTGATGGACGGCGTCGTCCAGCATCATGAAATCACGCCGGACGCGATGACCGGATCGGCCAAGCTGACGATCCTGGGGAAGGACCTGACGGCGCTGATGGATCTGCAACAATTTCCCGGTCTTCCCTTCCCGGGCATGAGTCCCGATGTCCGGGTGCTCACGATGTTGGGAAAATATGCGGCGTTCGGCGTGGCTCCGATGGTGGTCCCGGTTCTGGCCCCGGACGTGCCGGTCCCGACCAGCCAGATTCCGTCGCAACAAGGAACCGACTTCGCCTACATCAACCAGCTCGCGCAGGAAAATGGCTATGTCTTTTATCTGATTCCAGGCCCGGTGCCCGGAGCCAGCCAGGCCTATTGGGGGCCGGAAGTCAGGATCGGCGTGCCCCAGCCGGCCTTGAATGTAAACATGGATTCCTGGACCAACGTCGAGAGCCTTAGCTTCCGCTACGCGCCTGAGACGGCGGTCACGCCGATTGTTTACATCCAGGACGAGACCAGCGGCATGACGGTGCCGGTGCCCATTCCGGCGGTCAATCCGCTCAGCCCGCCGATGGGCCTCGCGATCCCGATCCCGCAACGGACCGAGCAGATGAACAACACGGCCAAGCTCACTCCCTCCCAGGCGCTGATGCAGGGGTTTGCCCGCGCGACCCAGACGGGAGACGTCGTGTCCGGAGACGGCACAATCGATGTCCTGCGCTACGGCCAGATCCTATATTCAAGGCAGCTGGTCGGCGTCCGGGGCGCGGGCCTCGCCTTTGACGGCCTCTATTATGTCGATAGCACGACGCACCAAATCACCAAGGGAAAGTACAAGCAAAGTTTCAAACTCAAGCGCAACGGGCTGCTGGCCAACACGCCTTTTGTGCCGACCCGGCCCTATTAAGATATGAGCGATTCCGGAAAATACTCTGGCAAATACCGCGGTGTCGTCGTCAGCAATGTCGACCCGATGCAAATGGGCCGGATCACGGTCCAGGTGCCCGACGTGTCCAATGTGCTGCCGTCG
>JBEKQH010000071.1:0-7492 GCA_049519915.1 Opitutaceae bacterium | reverse complement strand
AAGCGAGGCGGAGATCATCGCTTACACCCGTGAACTGCGTCCGGTGGCCGAGCGCCTAGGGCGCGCCGATCCCGGGGACCATCCGAGCTTTTTCGAATTTATGACGGCCATGGCGTTTTTGCAGTTTGCCCGCCGGCGGTGCGACATCAGCCTGATCGAAGTCGGCCTGGGAGGCCGGCTCGACGCCACGAATGTCGTGCAACCAGAGGTGGCGGTCATCACCTCGATCGGCCTCGACCACTGCGAATTTCTCGGCGATACGATTGAAAAAATTGCCGCGGAAAAGGCGGGCATCATCAAACCAGGCCGTCCCGTGGTATTGGGCCGCATGCCCGCGCCGGCGGAAAGCGTCATCCGCGAAATTGCCCGAGAGCAGGCGGCGCCGGTCCTCTCCGTATCGGAGGAATTCGGCGGAGGTCCGGCTGGTTGTCCGTGGACGAATCTCGAAGGCGACTATCAGCGCTGGAACGCCGCCACGGCCGCACTTGTGGTGCGGGCGCTGCCGGCGGCCGGGCCGATCGGAAATGAAATCGTCACCCGCGGCTTGCGGCGGGTGAGTTGGCCGGGACGCTGGCAGCGCGTGCGTCTGTCCGACGGACGGCGGCTCGTGCTCGATGCGTCGCACAATCCGGAAGGCGCGCAGGTGCTGGACGAAAATCTTGCTAAACTGGCCGCGGAAACCCGCCGCAAGCCGGTTGTCATCACCGGCGCTTTGGGTTCGATGCGCGCGCGCCCGCTGCTAGAAACCATCGGCCGGCACGCGCATGAGATCTATCTCACCGTGCCGAAGCAGTCGCGGGCCTGTTCTTTCGAGGAACTTGAGGCGCTGATCCCGGCCGGGTTCGCCGGTGGCCTGTACCGCGCCGACGTGACGGCCCTCTTTCCCGCGCCGCAGACCTGTGCCGTCGGCGGTCCCGACGATGTCATCGTGGTGACGGGATCAATCTATCTCTTGGGTGAAGTGTTGGCGTGTCTTGAACCCCAGCGCGGGGCGGGCGAGGGACGCTTGCAGGATTTCTAGGCCAGTTTGATTAAGTCGGCGGTGGGTGGGACGTCCTTGATGATTTGCGCGGGCTGCGGGCCGACGCCGAGATAGCGAAGATTGGGAAGTTTCTTTGCCGGGGGCCAGGTTTCGCCGGCATAGGCGACGGCCAGGAGACTTTTGACCATGGCGGCGACGTAGCGTTGCGCCGCGCGGGGCAACGCGGCGAAGTGTCGCACCTGGGACAGGTCCTCGCTCCAGCCCGGATATTTTTTGAAAACCGGATGCAGGGCGCGGCGCACGGCTTCATTGCGCGGCACGTGGGCATACGTGCGGCCGGCGGCGTCTTCATAGGCCGAGCAGATTTGCAGTTCGCCATTCCATTCGCCGCCGTGCGTAAGGGCGTCGAGCTTGTTGATCATCAAGTCCTGGAATCCGCCGTAGCGAAGGGCATCGCCTTTTTCGACGGCGTCGTACCACCCGACCATCCGCTGCCGGCCGGTGCTCGTGCCGAATTCGAGATGCTTTAGCTTCGCGCACAATGGGTGGGCGTCGTCCATCTGCGTAAGAAACACGTGGGTGCCGACCTTGGTGTCGTAGGCCTTGGCCACGCCGAAGGTATGGACGGGCTGGACCGGCAGGCCGGCGCTTTCGAACAGCTCGGGCGTGAAGGTGTGCGAAGCGGTGACGTTGGGCGAAAAGCCGTGGCGTTTGTCGAGCCAATAGGCCTGGCCGAATTCGCCGATGACTGTGCGGCCGGCGGTGAGTTCGGCGAGGATTAATTCCCGCACTTCGCGGATGTTCTTGGCCAGGGCGAGACCGGCTTGCCAGTACACTTCGGTGAGGCGGTCGAGGTTGAGGGTGAAAGGCGCCGGACCGCGGAATTGGGTGAAATCGAATTCGTCTTGGTCGAAGACGCCGAGCCCGATCGCCTCGGCATTGGCGCGTCGCTCGGCGGCGGTCAGGGTGGTAAAAAATCCATCCCAGGCCTCGTCATTTACCTGGCAAACGTGGCGGATGGTGCGCAGGGCGCGATCGGCCCGCTGGGCCAGTTTGCGCGCAAAATAGTTAGGCCCGCCGAGAAAGTCCGAGAAGGTGATCTGGCCTTGGCCGACTTCGTCGAGGTAGGCCGGTGTGATGCCGCGGCCGGTCGAACCGCGGGCCTCCTCGCGGAGGATGTTGACGCGGTAATATTCCCAGGCGAGATCCAGCAGACGGTGGGTGAGGTCGGAAACGAGCGTGCGTTCGTCGATGCGCAGGCGCGAAAGGATAGCATAGCCTTTTTTCTCAAGCGGTCGGGTCTCCCACCAGATCTTGCGGGGATCGGCCACCACGCCGGCGCCGATGCACAGATGCGTCACGCTGGCTTCGACGACGCCGGCGGGCAGCAGGTTGAGCTTGATGCCCCCGGCCGTATGCCCGGAGTTGGCGCCGCCGTTGACTTTGAGCACGACGGAAACGGGCGAACGGGTGGTGCGAAGTTCGTCGACGACTTCCGGGATCAGGCGGCCTTTGCCTTCGTCACCGAACGAGATGCCGACGTCGGCGATCAGCCGGCTGGTAAATTGGGTCAGGGACATGGTTCCTTGGTAGGCAACCGGAGAGAACCCCCTGTTGCAGTAAATTGAAAACGCGACCAAGGAGCGGAGTGCAAACAAAAATGTTGGCCGGCCGCGCGGATTCTTTCTGGCCGGCTTGGAGAGGCTTGGTCATTCAGAACGAAGTGAAGAATCCAAGATCGACTCAACCGTCGTTCATTGGCCAAGTCTTAAGACATGAGTTCGGCCCAGACATCCTTTGAGACATCCGTGCGCAGAACCTTGAATGAAATATTCGAGCCCCAGAGAATCCCGTGGGTGTTCTTGGTGCTGACAATCGCCGCTCTGGCCGCCCAATTGATCCCGGGAAGCGAACCCCTTCTCGTGTATGATCGCACGGCGGTGGTCCAAGGCGAGTTCTGGCGGATTTGGACCGGGCATCTGGTGCATTTTGGGTGGCCGCATTTTATCGCGGATGCGGGACTTTTTTTGATTTTGGGGAGACTTCTGGAACGCGAGCATCCGGTCGCCAGCTATGTCAGCCTGGTGGGAATGCCGCTCGCGATCGCGGTCGCGATGTATTGGGGCGATCCGGACATGGTCCGTTACGGCGGCCTATCCGCGGTCAATTTTGGGCTGCTGGTTTTTCTGGCCCTGCAGGGGTGGCAGAAGAACTGGATCGACTGGTTTTGGCCGCTGGTGATCTCAATCTACGTTTTGGAAGTCGTGGTGGAGGAAAGAAGCCGGCACGGGAGCGGCGGCGGGATGATCCAATTCAATGATCCGTCGATCCGGGTGGCGACGATGGCCCACGTCGGCGGAGCCGTCTTTGGGGCGCTGGTCTGGCTGGTGGGGTATCTGCGCGCCCGCCGTTGCCGCGTCAAAACGGATAGGATTTGAACACGGAGGACGCCAAGGCCACGGAGTTTCAGCCCAAAGTCGGGCCGGGCGCATGAATCCCGCCCCGCCATTTATTCGCGTCTATTTGCGTTCATTCGCGGTTCAAAGGTATGGAATAAATTTAGTTTTTACGACGTCTCCACCCCAAGAGGCCGGCCATCGCGAGAGCGCCGATAAACCAGTTATCAAACCCGCCGCCGCCGCCTCCTCCTCCGCTGGGGGTCGTTAACGGTTTCGGGCTAGTGATGCTCAGATTGAAGGCTCCGCCAGCGATGCCGCTGTCATACAGCGTGCCGTTGTAAGCGATGGCATTGATCGTGGTGGAATAGGTGGTATTGACCGGTCCGGGAAAGCCTGGCGGCGGCGTCACGATCTGAGGGCTCAAACTGGGCGTCGTAGTCACGTTTATGCTAATGGGCCCGGTGTAAATCGTGCCGTAGACCTCCGTGGGCAGGCTGCCGTCGGTTGTGTAACGGATGGTAGCGCCGGGCGTGGCTGAGGTTATTGTTACTTTTTGTGCACTTGTATAAGTCCCCGGAGCGGGTGTGAGGACCGGGCCGGAAACTTGCGGGACCAATTTGAAGAATACACCCCGATTGAAGCTGCCGCCGCCGGTCGTTTCGCCGTAAAAGTTGCCGTCGGTGCTCAGCGTCATCGTTGTGTCAGGGAAGGCTCCATTAATACCAGTGAACGAAATCTCGGGAGTTAAAAGGCCCGACGGGCTGACATTGAAAGCGGTGCCGTCGCCGGCGTCGTCGGGCGATTCATACGTGCTGCCTCCGACAAAGGCCAAGCCATAGAGATTGCCGTCGCTGTACTGGACCAAACCAGCGTAAGGATTGATCCCATAGGGAATATCAAAAGAAGCCACGCTCGTTACGACGCCCGCCGGAGTCAGCTTGAAAACAGCGCCCAAGCCGGCGCTGCCGCCCACCAAGGTTGTGCCGTAGAAATTGCCGTCATTGGCTTGGATCAACGTGCCGGTCGGCGTCCCGCCATTGATATCGGCGTCAAACGAGTAAAAGCTAGTAAATGCGCCGGATGGGCTTACCCTGAAGACGGTGCCAAGGCTCGCGCTGCCTCCGGTGGAGGTTGTGCCGTAGAAGTTGCCGTCATTGCCTTGAACCAATCGCCCTTGCGGCGAATTTCCATTGGCCCCGCTAAAATTGACTAGGGTCGTCAAGGCGCCGGTTGGAGTTAGCTGAAAGACGGTGCCGTCGCCGCCGCTGCCTCCGGCGGTGGTGGTGCCATAAAAATTGCCGTCGTTACCCAGAATCAGACCCGCCTGTGGATTGGCTCCGTTTGCCCCGGTAAAAGAAATTAAGGTGGTCAAGATGCCTCCCGGCGTTACCTTAAAAATGGTGCCATCGCCTTGACTGGATGACGGGACGTACGTGCTGCCTCCATAGTAGGTCGTGCCGTAAAAATTGCCGTCACTATATTGGACCAGGCGGCCGTGAGGAGCGCCGAGAGTGGTGCCGTTAAAGGAAGCCAATGTGGTTAGAACGCCGGCCGGGGTAACTTTGAAAAACGTGCCGGTGAACGAAACCGGGTTGGCGGTTGTCCCATAGAAATTGCCATCGCTGCCCTGCGTCAACGTACCCGAAGGCGTCTGTTCGAGATCGACGCCTCCAGTAAAGTTGTAGAGGACAGTCAGCGGCGTCACGGTGTACGTGGTATTCGCTAAAAGGCTGTCCAAGAAACCGGCTTTATAGGCGATGACATTCACGGCGGTAGTGCCGTTGCCAAGACCGAAGGGGGCGGAATATATAGTGCCGTAGGTTTCAGTCGGCGTGCTGCCATCGGTTGTGTAGCGGATCGTGGCCCCGCTGGTGGTCGAAGAGATTGTCACCGTTGGCGGGTGGAGGGACGTGCCGCCGCCGGGGCTGAGGGTCGGCGCGGCGACTTGGGGCAGGAAGGTGTAAACCCCGCTGCTTACCGGACTGGTGGTGTAGCCGGTTTCAAAAGCAATGGCTTTGAGCGTGGAATTGGCGCCCACGAGAATGGGGCCGGCATAAAGAATCCCGGTGGTCGTTGTCGGCGTGCTGCCATCGGTCGTGTAGCGGATGGTCGTCCCGGGAGTCGCTGAAACGATCGTTACACTCTGCGCGGCAGGATAGTTTCCGGCCGGAGGGAAAAATGCCGGGGAGGCCGCTTGCGATGAATAACCGCCAGCCAGCGCCAGAACAAGTTGGTTGGCGATCGGTGTCCCTAAACCGGTGACGAGATCATAGCCGACACTTGCAGGCGTTCCGTCGCTCCCGCTTGTTATGTCATGGTAATAGTTCGCGTAATTAGGCGAACTGGGCGAAGTGGCGAGCGAGTAAAAAATGCTGGGAGACGTGCTGATGGATTGAGAGCGAAGGGAATTCGCCAGGGCACAAAGCGCCGCCCAGGTTGGGCTGGAAAAACTGGTGCCGCCAATTTCTTCCCAGCCGACGCCGGTTTGATAAACGGGTACGCCCGTGCCCGGGGCGGCGTCAGACGAAACATCGGGCACGCCGCGGCTGGTACCGCTCAGCCAGCTTGTCTGATAACTCGGAATTGTCTCGTAAGCGCTGGCGCCGCCGCCACTTCCCGACCAAGCCGTTTCCAAACTGATATTGTTTGATCCGTCGAGTGTAAGGGAAGTGCCTCCAACGCCGACCACGTAGGGAGACGCCGCCGGGTATTCCACGCCGGCGCCGCTATCGCCGGATGAAGCAAAAAACGTTATTCCTGGAACGTTGAAGTGAAAATCGGACGTCGATTCCGTAGGGTATTCTGGACCGCCCCAACTCATCGACACCTGGGTCACACCCGCAAGGCTCGCGGCATAATCGACCGCCGCGAGAAGATCTGACGAAGAGGACGATTTGGCGATCACCAAGACGATTTTTGCGCCCGGGGCGATGGCATGCGCCCATTCGACATCGAGCGATGTTTCACCGGCCCACCCGCTGTCAACCGGAGGCACGCCTTGCGGATAATACACTTGGACGGTCGTGCTCGTGAGGCCAAAAGCTGCGCAGAACGTATTCAGATCGGATTGAATGGTGGGGCTTCCATATGCATCGACAATGGCGATCGTTTGACCTGAGCCGGTGCTCGCAAGCTGGTCATATCCATAGGCGTGCCGCACTTGTGCAGGAGTGAAACCATTGCCGGTCGGGCTCGAAAAATCGAACGTCCCGACCGAATAATGGATCGGCGGAGACATGGTATGGCCGACGGGGACTATTTCGTTACGGACGTCATCCGCCCGATCGGCCCGCAGCAACGCGGCGGTGGACAAAACGAGAAGGCAGCACACTGGCAAGCGCAGCATCACATTTTTCATAGCATATGAGACTTTACAATTGGATACTATGTCAATCGAAAGGCGTGTAAAACAGTGGCAAAAATCGCGTCAGGACTGAGGGTTAGACTCGATATTAACGGCAAAGAATATACAAAATTTTATGCCAAAGGCATGGAACGTACATTCGCCATACCATCCGGTTTTATTTCATAAACACGCCCTAAGCCCTAATCGATGCTTGGGATCAAGTCTGGCCAGGCCTTAAACGCAAGAGGCTGGCAACGGCGAGGGCGGCCAGAAACCAATCGTCAAATGCACCTCCACCGCCCCCGCCTCCACTCGAAGGGGTCGGGCTGTTCGGCGCTGGACTGGAAGCGACGGGGCTCGCGATGAACGCCTTGTTTGGAACGGCCAAGGTTGTGACCGCTCCGGCCGGCGTAATCTCGCGGATCGCGGCATTGCCCGTGTCGGCGACGTAAACGTTGCCCGCGCTGTCCACCGTCAGATCTTCAGGCTGATTGAACAAGGCATTGCTGCCGGTTCCGTTCTGTAATCCGGCGATGGTCGGTAGCCCAGCCAGCGTCGTTACGACACCGCCCGGAGCGATCTTGCGGATGGTGGAGTTGGCGGTGTCCGCCACATAAATATTACCGGACGAATCCGCGGCCAGTCCGTTCGGCAAATGAAAGAGCGCGCCGCTGCCGGTTCCGTCGGTAAAACCGCCGCTCCCAGCGACGCCGGCCAGGGTGCTCACGACACCGCCTGATGTGATTTTGCGGATAATGTTATTAT
>JBEKQH010000070.1:0-14484 GCA_049519915.1 Opitutaceae bacterium | reverse complement strand
CCAGCCCACCCGCGAGCACCACGCCCACGAGTTGTTTGCCGAGGTAAAAATACGGGCCCTCTTTGAAATAGGCGCTTGCGCTGAACAGGATGGTGAGACCGAGGATGGTGAGGCCGACTGCGCAGACGACGATGATCGCGACCGGATTGACCATGAATCGCGGCCGGGGCGGATCAACGATGGCAGGCATGGGTCAGGGAGCCTTGGACGGGCCGGAATTGTCGGCGGGTTGGGACTGGGACGGAGCGGCGTCCGGCGCCGCCGGCGCATTGTCGTCCACTTTGATGACGGGAGGTTCGCTGACGGCCGGCGGCGCCGGATTAGCGCTTTCGGCGGCGGGCGGAGGCGGAGGCGCGATCTCGGTCGAAGGAGCGGCGGCCGGAGCGGATTTTTCGCCGGAAGCCGTCGGAATGACCAATTCCTGACCGGCGCGAATTTTACTGGGATCGGAAATGTTGTTGGCCGTGGCGATTTCGCCGACCGTGACGCCGTATTTTCTGGCGATGGCGCCCAGTTTTTCTCCCGATTTCACTACGTGCGTGACGCGGCCGCCCGCGTTCTTCGAGGACGCGGAGGTCTCCGCCGACGGCGCCGGCGAGGCCTCGGCCGCCGCGGTGGAACCGGCGGAAGCGGCGCCGGCCGGAAGCTTCAATTGCTGGCCAACCCGGACATTGTCGCCTTTTAGATGATTGAGCGAGCGAAGCGCGGACATGGTGGTTCCGTTATGCTTGGCGATGAGGCGGAGCGAATCGCCGGGTTTGACCTTGTAGAGAACGACGTCCGATGCGGCGGATTCGGCGGCCGGATAATCCGCCGCCGCGTGGGTCCCGCCGGCCGAAGCCTTGCCGGGGATGATCAATTTCTGCCCGACTTTGAGCATCGTACTGGCCTTGAGGCCATTGGCCTTGGCGAGCTCGGCGCGAGTCAAATGGTATTTGTTCGCAATCTTGGAAAGGCTTTCTCCTTTGGCGACCACGTGGGTGGCCACCGGCGTAACCTCCCCCGCCGGCGCGGAGGATTCAATGGCGGCCGCGGCGGCCGTACCCGGGCGCGTTGGGCTGTAGAGCGCCCCGCCGTTAAACGTGACCGTCATGGGCGCGGGCGTCGTGGCCGGATTCAGGTCGGCTCCCGCCGGAGCGGTGGTCGCCACCGTGATGGGCGAAACATCGTTGGAGACAGGCGACGCGGGTTGCAGCGGGGCCGACGTGTTATCGGCCGGACCGGCCACCGTCGGCGGCACGGACTTGGTGCTGGAACTGCAACCTTGGATGGAAAAAAGGATGAGGAATGCCACGGCATGGAAGCCCGCGACAATACAGAGAACTCTTAATATTTTCATAGGGAACAGTGGGTTGAAATGAGAGGTAAAGGCTAGCGAAAAACGACCGTTGCTCCCAAGTTATTCACAAGGTCTTCGAACTGACGCCCGCGGTCGTCATAGCCGCGGAACATGTCGAAGCTGGCGAAGGCGGGACTGAGCAAAACATGATCGCCCGGTTCGGCGGCGGCGCTGGCGCGTTCGACCGCATCGGCGAGGGTCGGACAGAGGGCGCAGGCCACGCCGGACGCGGCGCAGGCCGCCGCCATGGCCGGACCCGTTTCACCGATCAAATAGGCAAATTTCACTCGTGGAGCGATCCGCTGGACGAAGCCCGCCACGTCGCCGCCTTTGCCTCGCCCGCCGGCGATCAGCAGGACCGGACGCGAAAAATTCACGAGGGCGCCCTCGACCGCGTGAAAATTGGTCGCCTTGGAATCGTTCCAGTAGACCACGCCCTCTCGTTCGGCGATCCGGGCCAGCCGGTGCGGGCCGAGGTGGAAGCTGCGGGCGGCGGCCAGCAGGGCCGCCGGAGGAAGTTGTTCACTGCGCCACCAGGCGGCGGCCAGGATGAAATTTTCCCGTTGCGGATAGCCGGCAAAAGGCGTCCCGGCCAGGCTCGGATCGGGGGCGCAGGCCTCGCTGGCGAGCGCGGCGGCCCGCGGCAGGGAATGCCCAAATTCTTTGGCAAAACGCACGACGGAGCTGCCGGCAAAGACCGCGGCAGGCGGCGTGCGCGCGACCAGATTCCACTTCGCCTCAAAGTAGCTTGGCATCGTGCCGTGGCGTTCGAGATGGTCCTCGGCAAAATTTGTCCACAAGGTCGCGTCCGCTTTAAAATGTTGCAACGGCTCGGCCTGGAAGGAGCTCACTTCGCAGACCGCCAGCAATCCGTCGCGGCCGTCGGCTTCGAGGGCGAGCTGCGCGAAAGGATGGCCGATGTTGCCGGTGGCCCGCGCCTCGCGGCCGATCGAGTTCAGCGCATGGGTAAGAAATTCGGTCAGCGTGGTTTTCCCGTTGGTTCCGGTGATCGCGAGAATTCGGCCTCGCCAAAACAGCGAGGCGAAATCGAGCTCGGCCAGGCAGACCGCCCCGGCCGCGCGCCCGGCCGCCAGCCAGGGATGCCCCGACGCAAAGCCAGGACTGTGGATGACGAGCGGGTAAGCGCGCGCGACGGACAAAAATTCGCGGGCGGCCCCCCCCCGACCCTTTTCGTCGAACAGCACAGCTTCGGCGCCGAGCTTGACGAGCAAGTCCGCGACGGCGCGGCCGCTGACGCCGGCGCCGAGCACAGCGACGGGTTTGGCCAGCAAGGGCTTGAGAAAATCGGGTGGAATCAGTGGCATGGAAAGGGTCGCCGCAATTTAGCGTAACTTCAAAGTGCCGAGCCCGGCGAGGGCGCACATGAGCGAGATGATCCAAAACCGTTGGACGACCTTGGTCTCGGGCCAGCCGAGTTTTTGAAAATGGTGATGGATGGGCGCCATGAGAAAGATGCGCTGGCCGGTGCCGGTGCGGCGTCGAGTGGCCTTGAAATAGACGACCTGGATGATGACCGACATGGCTTCCATGACAAACACGCCGCCCACGATAACGAGGGTAAGCGGCTGTTGCACCATGAAAGCGATCACCCCGATCAGGCCGCCGAGCGCAAGGGATCCTGTATCGCCCATAAACACTTCGGCTGGATGGGAGTTATACCAAAGAAAGGCCATGCTCGCGCCCACCAACGCACCGCAGAGCACGGCCAGTTCCCCCGTGCCGGGCACAAAGCCGATCAATAGGTAGTCCGCCAGTTTGGTGTTGCCCGCGGCATAGGCCATCAGGCCGTAGACAAGGGCGACGGTGATCGTGCAGCCGACGGCAAGCCCGTCGAGGCCGTCGGTCAGGTTGATGGCGTTGCTGAACCCGACGAGCCAAAGAAACATCATGACCAACAGGGCGCCGAATCCGGCCAGCCCGCCGAATACGATCAGCGGATGCTTGGTGAACGGCACCCACAATTCGCGGATTTTGGGCGCGCTGAGCGGGTGCCAAAGCAACAAGGCCAGCGCGACGACCGTGATGAGCGTCTGCCAGCCCATCTTTTCGAACGAGCCGATGCCCTGCCGGTTTTTCCGCACGACCTTGAGGTAATCGTCGCGGAAGCCGACCGCCGTCAGCGCCGTGTAGACGAACATCGCGACCACGACCCAGATATTGGGCGTGGCCCAAAGGAAGACGGAGCCGAAGACCGCGGCGAAGATAAGCAGGCCGCCCATGGTGGGGGTGTTCTTCTTGTCGAATTTCTGGGCGAGATCGCCGGTGCGGTCGTCATCGTAATGCTGGCCGAATTTTAGCCGGCGGAGTTTGCCGATGAGCGGCGACGCGATGGCGAAGCCGATCAACGCCGCCGTGACCGTGGCCAGGAGCGTGCGAAAGGTGATGAACCGCAACAGCCGTAACGGGCCGAAGCGATTTTCGAAATCGGCGAGGTAACTCAGCATGCGATTTGCTCCGGTTCCGCGGAGGCGGGCAAGGATTCGAGGAGATTTTCCAAGGCGTAACGCCGGCTGCCCTTGATAAAGACCGTGCCCCGAAACCCGGTCAGGCGCGCGCGGGCCGCTTCCAGCGTGGTGGCGATCTGGATCTGGTCCGGGCGGTTGCCGGCGACGATCGCCCCGGCCCGCACATCGCGGGCGTGGCTGCCGATGACAATGACGTGGTCCTGCGGGCCCAGGCACAGGCCGAGGCCGAGTTTGCAGTGAAAATCCGCCGCGCGCTCGCCGAGTTCTTCCATGCAGCCCAGCACGAGCAGGCGCGGCTCATCGGCCGGCGTGGTGGCGAAGAACATCTCCAGGGCGTCGTCCATCGAGGCCGGGTTGGCGTTGTAACAATCGAGATAGACGGAAACGCCGTTTTCGCGCCGGAATTCGCCGCGCCACCGCGCCGGCTGCCACTCGGCCAGCCGCTGCTGCACCACCTCGCGCGACACGCCGAGCCAGAGCGCGGAACAGATGGCGAGCGCGGCGTTTTGCGCCATGCCGTTGGAAATCCGGCGCAGGGTGAAAACGAGCGGGGGCGGCGGTCCGTAGGCGATCGCCAACGCCGTGCTGTCGCCGCGCTGCGACACGGCAAAAAAGACGCGGTCTTTCGGCGGCTCGGCCGGCCGGAGCACGTCGGCCGGTTCGACCACCATCGTGCGCACGTTGAGCTCGCGGAAGGGCGTGATGTCTTCGCACTGCCGGGGGAACACCGCGATGCCGCTGGCCCGGACGGCCTTGGGCAGATGGGCTTTTTCGCGCGCGACGCCCTCGAGATCGCCCAGCTCCTCCAAATGCGCCGGCGCGACCAGCGTGATCAAGGCCAGGTCGGGCTCGATCATTTTAGCCAGCGGAGCCATTTCGCCGGGCGCGCTGATGCCGGCCTCGACCACGGCAAATTTGTGCCGCTCGGGATCCAGGCGGGTGAGCGTCAGCGGGACCCCCAGGTGGTTGTTGAGGTTGCCCTCGGTGGCGAGCACGCCGCCGGCCTCGCCGCCGAGCAGGAGCGCGAGCAAATTCTTGGTGGACGTCTTGCCGCAGCTGCCGGAGATGCCGACCACCTTTCCGGAAAAATTACGGCGGTGTTCGCCGGCGACAGTCTGGAACGCGGCCAGGGGATCGGACACGACCAGTTGGGGCAGCGCGACCGACGGGTCGGCCCGCGCGACCATCGCCGCGCCGGCGCCGGCGGCGAGCGCGGCCGCGAGAAAATCGTGCCCGTCGCGCCGGTTGGACCGAAGGGCGACGAAAATCTGGCCGGGCGAAAGCTGGCGCGAATCGATGGCAAATCCCGTCAAGGGCGCGACCGGGTGGGTCGTCCAGGTGCCGCCGGTCCAAGCGGCCAGTTGCTGGGGGGTAAACGAGCTCATCCGGTTTTTAACTGTTTGATGCCGATGAGCTCGCGGACCACCTGGCGGTCGTCAAACGGTATGACGGTGTCGGCGAACTCCTGGTAGCTTTCGTGGCCTTTGCCCGCGACAAGGATGCAGTCGCCCGGTTGCGCGACGTCGAGCGCCAGGCTCAGCGCGCGGCGGCGGTCGTCGGTCCAGGTTATTTTCTCCGGCGCGGTGACGCCGGTCTTCATGTCGGAAAAAATCTGCGTCAGCGGTTCGCTGCGCGGGTTGTCGGCCGTGGCCCAGGCAAAGTCGGCGAACTCCTGCACCGCGCGCACCATCAGCGGACGCTTGGTGCGGTCGCGATTGCCTCCGCAGCCGAACACGACCAGGAGACGGCCGGGCGTGATCGCGCGGAGCATGCCGAGGGCGTTGCGCAGGGCGTCATCGGTGTGCGCATAATCCACGAGCACATTGAACGGCTGGCCCTCCTCGATGCGCTCCATGCGGCCGGCCACGCCGCGAAACGTGGCCAGACGGCCAAGAAACTCTTGCGGGTCTCGGCCGAGCGCCCATCCGGTGGCGACGGCCGCCAGCAGGTTGCTGACGTTGTAGTGGCCGATAAACGGCGAATTCACCTCGCGCGAGCCGCCCGGCCAGACCAGACGGAAGGAGGTGGTCTTGAAATTGAGCGCAATGGCTTCGGCCCGGACGTCGGCCCGGGGATTTTCGCCAAAGGTGACCACGCGGGAAGTGGCGGGAATCTTCGCGACGAGCTCGAGTCCGTGCGGATCGTCGAGATTGACGATCGCCAGACGCGGCACGGGCCCGATGGCGCCGGTGAACAATCGCGTTTTGACCGCAAAATAGGCGTCGAGGGTCTTGTGATAGTCGAGATGGTCGCGCGTGAGATTGGTAAAAATGGCCGCGGCGAACTGCAGGCCGAGAATGCGCTGCTGGTCGATGCCGTGCGAACTGACTTCCATCACGGCCTGGTGGCAGCCGGCATCGCGCATCTGCGCGAGCATGCCGAAGATGTCGGGCGCCTCGGGCGTGGTCTTGAACGAAGGGACCGTCCGCACTCCGAGGTCGTAATTGATCGTGCCAAGCAGGCCGACCCGTTCGCCATTTTCGAGCAAATGCTTGATCAGGTGCGAGACGGTCGTCTTGCCGTTCGTGCCCGTGACCCCGATCACCCGGAGGTCGCGGTCGGGAAACTTGTTATAACGCTGCGCCACGCGGGCCAGCGCGGCCCGGGCGTCGGCGACCTGAAGAAACACGACCTTGGCATGCGGATGGACGGGCGGCCGCTCCGTCACGACGGCGACGGCCCCGCGGCCGATCGCTTCGTCGATGAAACTGGCGCCGTCGGCCCGGTGGCCGGGCAGCGCAAAGAAGAGGTTTCCGGGCACCACGCGGCGGCTGTCCATCACGAGGCCGGAAATGGGCCGGTCGAGCGCGCCTTTTACGGCGATAATCTCGCCGTCCTTGAAAAGATCCTGGAGTTTGGGAGCCATGCGGAAAATATTGGAAATAAGTCTAGTCTCTTTTCGGGTTCGGCCAAGGGGGCGGGACTGAAAGGCATGGATGAGAGGATAGTTCTGTGTGAGGTAACCGGTCACTGCGGGCCTCCTTCCATCGCAAATTGCGACCCGACCGACGCCACCGACGGTTGGATGTTCAAATATTGGATCAACTGCTCGCCGAGGC
This sequence comes from Opitutaceae bacterium, assembly GCA_049519915.1. Taxonomy (GTDB): domain Bacteria; phylum Verrucomicrobiota; class Verrucomicrobiia; order Opitutales; family Opitutaceae; genus DASRHD01. The sequence goes on along the minus strand of JBEKQH010000070.1, from coordinate 7,600 downwards.
GCTTGAAGTAAGCGGTGCCGCCGGGCGTGCCCGCGTCGGCGTCATCGACGATAACCGTGATGGCCACCTGCGGATTGCCGGCGGGAAAAAATCCGACGAACGACGCCACGTGATGGCGGTCCGAATAATGCCCGTTGATGATTTTTTGCGCGGTCCCGGTTTTTCCGGCGACGTCGAAACCGGGAATGGCGGCCTGGGGCGCCGTTCCGTCGACCGAGGCGACGGACATGAGCAGGCGCGCCATCGTCTGCGCCGTGCGCTGGCTGATGACGCGGCGCTTCACGACGGGCGCGAATTCATAAACGATCTGGCCGCCGGCATCGCGGATTTCTTTCACCACCTGCGGGCGCAGCAGCACGCCGCCGCTGGCGATCACGCCCATCGCGCAGTGAATCTGCATGGGGGTCACGCCGATAGATTGCCCCATCGGCATGCGGGTGATCGTCAGGCCGTCCCACTTCGAGACCGGAGCGACGTCGCCCACGATTTCTCCGCCGGCGGGAAAACCGGTGAGCTCGCCGAAACCGAACGCCCGGACATAATCATAGAACCGCTGCTCGCCGAGCAGCATGCCGAGCTGGGCCGCGCCTTTGTTGGACGACTTGGCCACGATCTCGGCGACGGTCAGCGGATGGTCGAAATGGTCCGATTTGTCCTCGCGCGGCAGGCGGCGGATCATGCCCTTGTAATCGACGGACTCGAGCGTGCAGTCGAACGTGGTCCCGGGCGAGACCAGGTTTTCGTTGAGCGCCGAGGAGGCGGCGACGATCTTAAAGGTGGAACCGGGCTCGAGCATGTCGGCGACCGCGATGTTGCGCTGCGCGGCCAGGTCGGCCCGGTTGTAGTCATTGAGGTTAAAGGTAGGCCAGTTGCCCAGCGCGAGCAGGAACCCGGTGCGCGGATCGCTGACGATGATCGTGGCTTTGGCGGGATGATATTTGTCGGCGATCTTTTGCAGTTCCGCCTCGACCATATGCTGCACCGCGGCGTCGATCGAAAGGACGGCGTCGAAGCCGTCGGCCGGCGCGACATCGCGCGAGCGAAACTGCGCCAGTTCGCGGCGCAAACCGTCGCGCTCGGACTCCAGCCAGCCGTTCTCGCCCCGCAGATAAAAGTCGAGATAGCGTTCGATCCCGGTGACGGGCTCCCCCTGCTTGTTGACGTAACCGACGACATGCGCGGCCAGCTGGTTCTGCGGATAGTCGCGCGAATAGACCCGATTGCCGTAAATGCCGCGAATGTTCAGCGCCTTGATCTGGTCGTAGGTGGTTTCGTCCACCGAGTCGCTCAGCTTGACCCAATGGACCTCGTGGCTGTCGTCCGCCGCGTCGATCTCCGGCGCATCATCGTCCTTTTCCCCGGTCCCGGCCGCCAAGTGGGCTTTTTCCTCAAATTTTTTCTGCAGCTCGGCCAGCGGCTGGCCGAGCAATCGAGCCAGCGCGGGCCATTTTGTTTCGTCTTCTTTGGCCAAGGCCTGAGGGTCGGCGCCGAGCACGATCAGCGAACGGCTGGTGGCGAGAAGGCTGCCGTGGGTATCGAGGATATCGCCGCGGCGCGCGTTCTGGACGATGATTTCGTCGCGCGCTTTTTCGATATAACTGAGAAACTTGGCCCGTTGCAGCACGTGCAACGAGACGAGCCGCGCACCGATCGCGGCCAGGCTGGCGAGCAGGGCGGCGGCCACGAGGGCGATGCGGTAGTTCGAGGCAAAGCCTCTGGACATGGCCCTCACCGCGCTCCTCCAATATTGAAGACCACCGGCGTGGCCGACGGCCCGCCCTCGGCGGCATAAAGTTCGGCCCGGTTCTTGGCCGTCAGGCGCTGCTCGACATCGTTGGGCACGCGGACGACCTGCGGTTCGCTCGGCGGCACCAAGCCCAGGCGCCACTCGGTATTGCGACGCAGGAGCGCATCGGGCGATTGTTCGGCCGCAACCGCGGCGGTGGTTTCATCGATATGCCGTTCGATCTCGGCCAGACGGCTTTCCAGCTGCTTGTTGTGGTCGGCCGTGAGTGAAATTTGATGCCGCAGCCACACGGTGCCAAAACCGAGCGAGCCGCTGAGACAAATCATCACCAGCGTGCCGATCAGCACCTGGTTGATGAAGGCTTGGGAAGAAGACTTGTTCATGGGCGCAGCGGTCAGAGTTTTCGCAGGGCGCGGAGCTTCGCGCTGCGGCTGCGGGGATTGGCCACGAGTTCGGCCTCACCCGGAGTTATCGGCCGCCGCGTGAGCGGTTCGGCGAATTTTTCCCGGAATTGTTGCGGCGTGGCGTCGTCGGCGTTCTCGGGCTGGCCGCATTGGCGGCGGAAAAATTGCTTCACCAGGCGATCCTCGAGCGAATGAAAGCTGATGACGCAAAGCCCGCCGCCGGCCGCCAGTTTGAGAAAGGCCGCCGGCAGGGCCCGTTCAAGCGCGCCGAGTTCGTCGTTGACCGCGATGCGCAAACCTTGGAAGGCGCGGGTGGCGGGATGGAGCTTCATCGTGCGGCGATCGCGCGCCGGGATGGCCCCGGTTATGATCGAGGCGAGGCTGAAGGTGCGGCCGAGTTCTCCCGTGCCTCGCGCGGCGAGCAGCGCCCGCACGACCCGCCGCCAGTGCGGCTCTTCGCCGTAATCGCGGATCGCGCGCACCAGCATGTCCTCGGTCGCGGTCTCGAGCCAGCGGCCGGCCGGAACCCCCGCGCGCGGATCCATGCGCATATCGACGGGCGCGTCGGTCCGAAAAGAAAAACCCCGTTCCGTGTCGTCAAATTGGAAGGAGGATACGCCGAGATCGAAAAGAATGCCGTCAAAATGGCCGGCCGGCATTTCGGCGAGGCGGCCGAAGTCGAGGTCGAGCAACACGAAACGGCCTTCAAATTCGACCCGCAACGGTTCGGCCCGGGCCTGCGCGGCCGGGTCGCGGTCGAGCGCGATCACGTCCACGTCGGGCGCGGCGTTGAGCAACGCGCACGTGTGACCCCCGCCGCCGAAGGTGCAGTCGAGATAACGCCCGCCCGCCCGCGGAGCGAGGAATTCGAGCACCTCGTTCAGCAGGACGGGAGTGTGGCCGGATAAAGGCATGACCGGCTCGATCGAATTAGTGGGCGCGGCGCGCATGCGAAGGTTCGGAAGCGAACAAATCGGCGGTCCGGGAGAAGACACACCGCAGCGCAAGGTTGTCGCGCACGCGGGGCATGACCGGGCCGAGCGAACGGGCGGCCGGCGCGACGTCCGCATCGATCCAAGCGGAAAAACGACGGCGAGATCCAAAATCGGCGGCAAAAAGCGGCCGAGGCGAAGGCTGTGTTTTGAGGGACGTGTTCATGAGCAATCTTTGGTTGAGGGTTGGCTATGCTCAGTTGAAGCGGACGTGGAGGGGGACAGCTTGGACGCTTAAATTCCGATGCGGCGCATAAGGTCGCCGAAGTTTTCGCCGGCCGTGCGGACCTCGACCTTGCTCCAGCGGTCGGGCGCCCAGATGGCGAACTTGTTGAGTGAACCGACCAGAACCGCGTCCTTCGCGATTCCGGCGTGGCGCAGGAGTTCGGCGCTCACGCCGAAACGACCCTGTTTGTCGAAGCTGAACGACAGGGTTTGCGCGAAAAAGCGGGCAAAAGCGTCCTGGGCGTCGCGATCGGTAAGTGCCTTGGCCGAAACCTTTTCGTGAAGCTTTTCGACCTCGGACGGCGGGAGCACGGCGACATAGCCGTCGGGATGCGGCGTGGCCAGGAACGTATCCGACTCTTCATGCGCAAAACGCCAAGCCGACGGAATCGTCAGGCGATTCTTGTCGTCGAGGGTATGCCGAAAAAGGCCGGTATAAAAAGGTTTGCCGTTATTAGCCATGAAGGGACACTGGTGCAAAGTCGCCCCAAAGTGCCCCATTTTTCCCCACATTTACCCACATAAGTCAAGAAAACTCCGGTCCCCCGATGTAATAAATTGGGAAAAATCCGGCCCCGCACCGGTTGAAATCCGTGTAGTAAGAAACCGCGACTCATGCCGACGGACTCGTGATGGCTAGGGCGCCAGCACTTTCGACCTGTCCCTAATTCTGCACTCCTGGAAGCTCGCGCGGCCCCTGCCGCAATCTGCTCCGGCCGTCTGATTCCATCCCGCAAATCTACCCAATCCCGGCGCCGACGTCACCACGTCGAAGTTGAACGCTTACATTCCAACAGCGCAGCGCTCACCGTCACCGAACCGGGCCAGGTGGATCTGGGATTTCGATCTCGTTCTACTGGCTCGCATACTTGGCGTGCCCCTTACCGACCACTTGCCAGACCGGGTCAATTGGGCAGAAATGATTTAGCGATGCGCTAGGACGCCTTGCGGCCGATTACTGTGCTCGTCACAGTAAGAATGTCGCCGTTTCAAACGGCCTAAAAGTTGGTTACCATTGTTCTTCCCATATGCCCGACTTTGCAAACAAGCGAACGATTGATGTAGAAAGTCTCTTGGCCCGGAACAACACGACACAATATCCCTCCGCGCCCACCTTTGCCATTGGCGCCGAGTGGTAACGGATTCCTTCGAACAGACCACAATTGTACACCGCCTGTCCCAGTAACTGGGTTGGCGCGGCCGGGCGCTTTAGTCTCCATGGAGCAACCAGCTCAGCTTCGTCGGTCCCAAGCTCAGCCTGTATATCGGGTTTTGTTACGTCGAGAATCGCTGAAGCTTGGACTTCGACGTGAAAGATTACACCTGGGTCCGCAGGCTCGACATCAAAACCGTTCAAGCCTGGATTCTGTTTCGTCTCGGCACCTGCAATGCTTTCACCTTCGCCAAGGTAAAGAGCTTCAATGCCTGGCGGGTTGTAGCGGTACTCGCTTCTCGAAGTCCATAGGAACCGTGGATAGGAAATCGCCAATGTCTCACCTGCGGTTCCCAGCGGCGTTTTAAGACCCAATAAGCTCGTCAAAAGAACTCGGCGCGCAAACGTCCGTTCAATGGCTGTCGGCGGCAGACCGGGCAAGATCGCTGCAAGTTCTTCGGCCGATTTCATCCAGCACGATTGCTAAGAATGTCCTCAACCAACTTTGCCACAACGTCGGGGCCATGTGTTCGAATAACTTCCATCGGTGATTTATCTTCGAATTCAGAGTTGGGCGCATGCAGCCATTTTAGAAAATTCTCAGGTTTTGAATTAAGAGAGAGTAATCGGGCAATTTTTTCGTAAGGCTTTAACGTCTCCTGCAATGCGGGCGCGTCTGGCGTTACACGGATTGTTTCAGGTTTAGCATCGATCAATTTCGCAATTTCTGCACGGGTAAATCCAAACAATTCGCGAATCTTTTCGGCATCGAGAAATCCTCTGTCAGAGCGCAAAGATTGAGTAGCCGCATTTATCCCAGGAAGGTTCGCCATCGGATCATTTGATTCTGCGTCCGCTATTTGTTTTTCGATCGCCTCTGCTGGATCAGAATATGACCAATGCGAGTACGAACCTCGAAGCATCTCGGGTAACAGTTCTTTGAAAACTTTTGGTGCAGCACCTGCAAAACCTGAAATAGAAGAAATTCTTAGGTGTCGTCGCGCTGACGCCTTGGCAACTGAGCTCAAGCGTAATTTAAAGTCTTCATCTTTCGAAGAAATTTCAAAAATGCCGCCGCGAGCATCTACTGCCGATTTCAACTCCCAAATTCCCTCATTAGCAGATGCATTGGGCCCTAAAACCACTGGAACATCATCCACTGCGAGTTTAGCGAGAACGGCCCACGCTTCTTTGGTTATCAGATTGTTGAACACGACAACGCACCCATTTTCTTCAGGGGGCAATTTAGCGAACTTTCTTGTTCCAACTGTGAAGTGGAGATGCTGAAACTTCGCCGAACGGAAAAGCCCTGATGGCTCACAAAAAAAGACCGACACTGTTGAGCGAGTATGGTGTGCGACTTTTGAGGAAGGCATGACTTTCTTGGACATTCCTAAAGCAAACTAAAAACAAGGAAAAAGCAAGATTGTTCGAACATACGTTCAAAGCCCAAAAAAACCTTGCATAAATTTTATAAGAGTCTATCAATCAATTGTATATTTATTAACCAATCGATGGATTGTAATGCCTTGTCCTCCCTAATGGTCGTCAGGCTTGGTTGGGGTAATTCACGTCATGGAGAAGGGAATTGCCGGGTTTTCAAACCTTGGTCTGCCGGCTCAGGCAAGCCATGACTTCCGGTGACCGCCGACAATGGCCTCAACTTCGCTAATATCCGGTCAATTCTCTCTTTGTTCAGTGGATCGATTTCTGCGATCCGTCCCAAGATAAGAACCAATCGAGGGCGCAGCGCATCTTCGACACCATGAGGCCGACTTTTCTTGAGTGCATTGCCATCGGGCTGAGTTTGTTTTAACGGCCAACACGGGGTCTGGTCGCCAGCATGCCACATCAAACCCTCGCGCCAATATTGTCTCAAGGTGAAGCTGTCGTGATAAGTGGATTCACCTGCTTGAAGAATTGCTCGAAGCGGTCAAGAGCCACAGTGATTGCCGGCGTGTCCCGCTGTAAAAAATCTGGATGTTGAAGGAGCCAGATAGCCGGTGCAAAATGGGTGAACGCGGCAAGCTGTGTTTTTGTACGGAGCAAATCCTCCACCCGCGCCACGACACGTGTCAGCGCAACGGGAAGGGCCGCAACCGTAATTCGCGCGGTTCCCGTGAGGCAATACATCGCATTAACCAATTCCACGAACAGATCGACCCCGAGAATATCCTCGATGTCGGCCTCGGCTTGGCCGGCGAAGTCCGCCGCAGTGAACACGTGACCCTTCGCCAAAATATCAGATTTCCGAAGCCCCTCAACCTTGGCTTTTTGCCCATGCGCGTAGTCAGTTAGGACAGCGACGTTGAGCTTGTTGCCGGAGAATAGGCTGATGAATGCGCTGACCTTATCCACGCCCCCAGAGGGGCAAAGCACCCATCGCGAATCAAGCCCCTGTCGATTCCGGCGCTGCAACTCGTGGGACACGAGTTGCAAATAAAGAATATCGGATGGTCCTTCGACGAGTAGTGTATTGGGACTGACAAATAGGCTTTGCGAAATTTCGTAACCCAGCGCTCCCTGGAGAGGAAACACGGTGTCTTTATCGATTTTTAGAATATCGAATCCAACCTTTGTACCGAGGACTTGGATCGATTCGTCATCCTTCCCCTTAATGAGCACGTCTTCGACTGTGCGTACTGCCGCAAGATTGTTTGCGGGTACCATAAATGGTGAGTGCGTGGTGTAGATGACCTGGTGATTGGGTTGGAGCTGTTCGTTGATAAAACGAAGCAGGTCGGCTTGAGCTTTCCCGTGGAGGTTTAGCCCCGGTTCGTCGAGCAAGATAATTACATTGCCATGCTTTTTTTTGACCAGGGAAAACTGAACCAGAAAGGAAAAGAACCATGTGAATCCCGCGCTGCGTTCATCGAATTCCACCGTCACGCCGTGCAAGGGATTATAAATTCGTGTGTGAAAGATCATGCCATCATTCAAAGGGGGCGGATCTTCAGGCTGTCAGCGGCCAGTTAAAACCGGCCAGGGCTGGCCACTTCAAAACCAGCCACTCTGAGGGGTTGCACCTTGAGCGAGAAGAGCTCGCAAAAAGGTGCGATGAACACCCTCACCGTGAGCC
>JBEKQH010000069.1:0-7634 GCA_049519915.1 Opitutaceae bacterium | reverse complement strand
ATTCTGGCCATTCTGACGCCACTCGTCGTGGCGCTGGCTTTCGTACTCGATCTGCCGAAGCGCTGGATCGTCCCGCTGGCCTATGTCGGCTTCGGCGGGCCGGCCCTCATCGCGCTGTGGCTGTGGAGCCAATACCTCGGTGTGCCGAAGGAGCACGGCTATGCGTTTCTCACGTCCTACGATACCGGATTCAAATCGCTTGGCATCAATCTGACGCTTGGGCTCAATGGCCTCTCGCTGCCGCTTTTTGTGTTGGCGGGCGTGGTCGGCCTGGCGGCCGGTCTCTACGCGATCCAATCGGATGCGTCGCGGCTGCGGCTTTATTTGATGCTGTTGTTGATCATGCAGGCGGGGTTGATGGGTGTGTTCGCCAGCGTCGATATATTCTTTTTCTACTTTTTCCACGAACTTGCGCTGATTCCAACCTTCATCATGGTCGGCGTTTGGGGTGGACGCGACCGCGGCTATGCGGCGATGAAGATGACGATCTATCTCACGGTCGGCGCGATGCTCTCGTTGCTCGGTTTGATCGCGCTTTACTGGAAAAGCGGCGCGGGGACCTTCGATCTTATCGCCCTGCGTGATACCGTCGCGCAACAGGCGATAGGGCTCCGGACTCAGCGCGATATATTCGGCCTGCTGCTCTTCGGCTTCGGCATTCTCGTCTCGCTCTGGCCGTTCCATACCTGGGCGCCGCTCGGTTATGGCGCTGCGCCCAGCTCGACCGCCATGCTGCATGCGGGCGTGCTCAAGAAATTCGGCCTTTATGGCCTGCTGCAGATCGCCCTGCCGTTGCTGCCGGGCGGCGCGCAGCATTGGTCGCATTGGCTTGCGCTGCTCGCGCTCGGCAACGTCGTTGTCATCGGGCTGGTTACGATGGCGCAAAGCGACCTCAAGCAAGTCGTCGGCTACAGCTCCGTCATGCACATGGGATATGCCTTTCTCGGTATCGCCTGCCTTTCGACGCTCGGCGCGGGCGGCGTCGTGCTGCTGATGGTGGCGCATGGACTTTCGGTCGCGCTGCTGTTTCTGCTGTCCACCAGCATCTATCACCGCACGCAAACCTATGACCTCGGCGAAATGGGCGGACTGGCCCAAAAAACCCCCGTGCTGGCGGCGCTTTTCGTCACCGCGACCTTCGCGAGCATCGGTCTGCCCGGTTTCGCCAATTTTTGGGGAGAGCTCGTCATTTTCACCGCGCTGTGGAATTTCTCGCATGGGATCGCCGTGGCGGCCGTCACCGGCGTGATCATCTCCGCCGTTTACGGCCTGCGCGCGGCCGCGCGCGTGTTTTTCGGACCGCCGACCGAAGCCTTTGCGAAAATCGTCGAGGAACATCCGCCGACCGACTTGCGCTGGAGCGAACGTATTCCCGCGCTGTGGCTGCTGGCCGTGCTTCTCTTCATCGGTTTTTGGCCGAGGTCCGTTTCCACCCCGCTCGACGACACGCTGCGGTCAGTCTATGCGCCGATCGCCGCGCAACCGCGCGGCCTCGTGGCCCGCCAATGATATTTTTACACAAAGAACGCCAAGAATCGCAAAGAGCCATAGATTTTCTTGGACAAAATTTCCAAACCATCCCCAACGTGACATTTGATATGGGACAACCAATCCACGCTTCGCGATCTTCTGTGAAAACAGATCAAATAGGAAGTCGCTGTTAGAGAAAAAAGTCTGAAAGACTGAAGAACTGAAAGGCTGAAAATCTACAAGCCGAACCCATTTTACCGATGATGAGCCATTTCCGGCCAACGCCTTCAGCTGTTTAGTTTTTCAGCCAATCAGGCCTTTAACCTTTCAGCCCTTCAGTTTTTCGGTCCTTCAGCCTTTCCCGACATGACCCACGCCCTCCTCCAACAAATTGCCGCATCAAACCAGTGGGCTGCGCTTTTCCCCGAGCTGATGCTGGCCGGTCTGGCGCTCTTACTGCTGGTGCTTGAGATCGTGATGCCGAAGACGGATCGCGGCCTGATTCCAATCATCGCGATTGTCGGCCAGATCGCCATCGCGATCGGGCTGGCGGTGAATTTTCATTCGGCGTTTCTGGATCCCCGCCTGCAAGTCACGTTTGGCGGATTGCTCCGGCACACGGAGACGGGCCAGTTCATGCGGATGTTTTTTCTCGGATCGTCGATTCTGGTCAGCCTGCTCGCGACGATCAGCCTGGCGAAGCAGCCTATGCCGCGCGTCGAATTCTTTCATATTGTCCTGGTCATCACCGCGGCGCTCATGCTGCTCGCCCAGGCCAACCATTTCGTGCTGCTCTTTGTCGCGCTCGAAACGGTCACGGTCGGTTTCTACATTTTGGTCAGTTATTTTCGGACAAATCCGCTCTCGCTCGAAGCTGGCCTCAAATATCTCATTCTTGGCGCGCTCAGTTCGGCCCTCCTGCTTTTTGGGATCGCCCTGCTCTACGGCGCGGCCGGCAACCGTGCGTTGCCCGCCGCCACCACGTCGCCGATGAATTTCGGTAATCTTCGGCTTTTTCTGGCGGCGAATCCGGACAATTTCCTGGCTAGCGCGGGCATCGTGCTTGTGCTGGCGGGTGTCGCGTTCAAGATCGGCGCCGTGCCGTTCCAGATTTGGATCCCCGATGTTTATCAGGGGGCGCCGACTCCGGTGACGGCCTTCCTCGCGGTGGCTTCGAAGGCGGCGGGGTTCGCGATATTGCTTACGCTCACGGCGGTGTTCGCGCCCTATCGGGGGCTTGTGCTGCCCGTGCTTTCGGCGATGGCCGCGGCGACGATTATTTTTGGCAACCTGGCGGCGCTGACCCAAAGCAACGTCAAACGCCTGATGGGACTTTCCGGCGTGTCCCATGCGGGTTACCTTTTGCTCGGAGTCATTGCCGCTTCCTCTCAACCCAGCGCGATCGGCGCGGTTTATTTCTATCTGCTGGCGTATTTGCTGGGGTCTTTCGCCGTGTTTGCCGTCATGACCCACGTTGCCGGGCCGGATGACACCGACCAGACGCTCGATCACTACGCCAATCTGGCGAAGAAGCATCCGTGGCTGGCCGGTGCGCTGGCGATCGGTCTCGGCTCGCTTGCCGGCATCCCTCCCTTTGCGGGATTCATGGGAAAATTACTCATCTTCATCGCGGCCTTCAAGGCGGGCTATTACTGGCTGCTGGCGGTTGCGATTGGCGGCGTGATCCTCTCGATTTATTACTACTTTGGCTGGATCAAGGCGGCGTTTTTTTCGACGCCCTCGGTGTCGCAGCTCGACGGTGAAACTCCGACCCTCCCGCTCACGCCAGTCGGCGTGGTCGTGGGTATGGCCCTGGTCGTGTTGGTGTCAGGCTCCATTGTGCTCGGCTTTTGTCCCGGCGCGCTGGGCAATTGGATTCTTGCGCGGTAAGGCCTAGCAGCGTGTCGGGCTTCGCCTCCACGCTGCTAAAAGCCCGTGGGCGTAGCCCGGACGGGCTCCTGGGCACAAAAAAGCAGCCGGCGGAAAATGACCGCCGGCCGCGCGAAAATTAACTGAAGGGCTGGTCGATTACCGCCAACGTCCTTCGATCCAAATCCACCCGTTGGGACGGTGATCCCAGTGACCTTCATGCCATTCCGCTCCATGACGCCGGTGTTCATAACGTCCGTGGCTCCAAACCCAGCGATGATCATGCCATCCCCAATGGCCTCCGACCCAGAAAAAGTCCGGTCCGGGAGGGGGAGGAATAGGTTCGGCATAGGCGGCCGGCGGTCCATCTTGGACGACGACTTCTTCGGACGGTCCGGGGGCCGGCGGGGGAGGTGGAGCGGGCGGGGGTGGCGGCGGCGCACTTTCATCCCAACGGCCATCGACCCAAACCCAACCGTCTTGGCGTTGATCCCAATGGCCGGAAATCCAGACTGCCCCGGCGTGCGGGCGGCGATCCCAATGGCCCCGGCGCCACTCCCAATGGTCTCTCTCCCTTGACCAGTGGCCTTCGACCCAGAAAAAGTCCGGTCCGGGAGGCGGCGGCCTGTTCTCATACCTCGGCTGAGGCGGAGCTTCGCGGACGACTACAACGCCGCCGGGAATGCCAATGCCCAACGAAAAATGGACATCGGCCCGCGTCGTGATCGCAGCGCCCGAAAGGGCGCCCAATAATAGGAGTTTCTTGAAGTGCATGGTAGGTTTTAGAGGCTGTAGCCCGTGTTTTTACGGGTTATGTCATTTTGCTGATGCAATAATGACGGGTTTTCAGCCGTGAGGTTACGACGGCATCCTACTATTATACGACCGGGCGAAAAGGAAATTGTTTCTGGCCCGAAATCCTGCCTCATTCAATTCGCTGCATGAAAGTTACCGGACTCGCCATTGTCCCTCCCCCCGCCGCCGCCGGCTTGCCGCGGGTTACTCCCGAACTGCTTGCCTCTGTGCTTGCCCGTTACTCGCGGAGCAATGAAGGCCTGGCCGCCATCCTGGCCAAGGTCGACCCGGCCGATCCCGACGCTTCCATCGACCGCATCCTCAAGTTCGTCGATTATGGCCATGCCTCGATCGGCGGCCTGACGGGCGGTCTCGCCATCGCTCTTGACGACGTCTCGATGTGGCTGGCCTGGAAAATTTTTGAGATCTCTCAAATGGCCGACGGACAGGAATCGAGCACCCGCTACATCGCGATGGACGCGGCCAATCTTCCGTTGCCCGACGAGCTCGGCTTGCCGGCCGACCTCGCGCCGCGCTGGCGCGAGGTGATGAGCCGCGCCTTTGCCGCCTACCAGACCGAGTATGCGCGGCTCGACGCGCTGGCCACCGCCGAACCTCAGCGTGTGCGCGCGCCGGCCGGGGCCAAGCCCGCGGTCGTCGCTCGGCTGCGGAAGAACTACGCGCTCGATCGAGCGCGTTATTTCATCCCGTTCGCCACGCGCACCAGCCTCGGTTTGGTGCAGAGCGCGCGCATGTGGGCACAGACGCTCAAACATCTCGACTCTCTGCCCCAACCCGAGGCCCGCGCCGCCGCGGGGCTCATCCGCGAGGAACTGCTCAAACAATCTCCGCGGCTTCTGCGCCACAGCGCGGCCGAGGACTCCTATGCCGAACAGGCGCGCCAGGAACTGGCGTCGAGCTGCGCGCTTGGGCTGGCCCGGCTTTCGACCGACCGGCTCGCGGACGAAGTTTGGGTGCAGGTCGATGCCGCCGCGCCGTCCTTTCTGCCGGCCACGCAGCCCGTGGCCGAGGCTCTCCGCCATCGGACCAATCGTTACGGTCACCAAGGCCTGGCCACCCGCCGCATGCGCGTCGCGTTTGCCTGGAACAATCTGGCGCTGGCCGAGCTGCGCGACCTCAATCGACATCGCACGGGGCACCGTTTTACGCCGCTTATCCAGGCCGGATTTTATCTGCCGCCCGAGATTGACCGCGGGCCGCACGCGGCTCTGCTCGCCGACCAGGCCAACCTCACGCGGGAGCTTCTGGCCCGCGGCTCATCCGCCTACGTCTATTCGCTGCTGCTCGGCGCCCAGACGCCTTTCGAGCATAGCACCCATGCCGACAAATTCATTTACGAGGCCGAGCTTCGCACCGGAATGGGCGCCCATTTTCGCTATGCCGAACATCTCAGCGCGGCCCTGGGTGAATTCTTCAAGCAAGTGCCCGCCGCTCGCGATTGGGTGGTCGAAGGAACAGCCGAGCCGGAATAAACCCTGCGCATGTTTCGCGTCCTGCAATTCAACATGCAGTTTGGGCAAGGTTGGGACGAAGCCGATCCGGACACCGCGCCGGTCAATGTGGAAGCGACGGCGGCGGAAATCCGCCGCCACGATCCCGATCTGGTTTTCTTGCAGGAAGTCGAACGGGCCCAGCCTGGCGGCGCGCAGCCTCTGCCGCCACCAAACTATACCCGGCTGCGGATGGAGCTGGCCGGTTACGACAGCTTTTTTGCCTACCCGCGGCCCGATTCGCGCGAATTGCCCTTTGGTTTCGGTCTTGCGATTTTTTCGCGAACGCCGCTGCGGGCGGCGTTCCAAAGCGACCTGCCATCCCCGCCGATCGAATTCGATTTTAGTGGGCAAAGGACCACGCCGACCGATCGGCTCCTGATCGGCGCAAAGACCACGCTGGCGGGTCGCGAATTGCAGCTTCTCAATACGCACTTGCTCGCCTTTTTCATGCTCGGTTCGTCGAGCGAGGAAAACAGCGGGCAACGCGACCTGGTCGCCGAGCACCTCCGCGCGATCAAAGGTCCCGGGCTTCTCGCCGGCGATTTCAATGCGCGAAACACTTCCTCGCTCCTGAAACAATTTGCCGGCTGCGGATTTTCCACCGTGCAGCAGGCCGAAGTGACCTGGCGTCGCCAGCCTTATGTGCTCGACCATATCTTCCACAACCCCGGGCTGCGCCTCGTGCGCCACGCGGTGCGGCCCACCATGGCCTCCGACCATCACGCACTCGTGGCGGATTTTGAATTCGTCTGAAACGTTATCGATGCAACCAGGGTGCGCAGCACGCGCGTGGACTCTCTTGGAACTTGGCCCTTGGAACCTGAAACCTTGGTTTCAGGGGATTGGCCGCCTGTGTTCAGGCGCGTCCGCGCCTGATTTTTTCTTTTTCCTCTTCGCGTTCCTCTTCGATCCGCGTTCGTTCGTTGACGAGTTGCGTTTTGATCTTTTCGAACTCGTCGGCCTTGCCCGCCGCCAGCACATCATCGAGCTGTTTTTTTAAGAAGATCTCCCGTTCGGCCAGCTTGCCCTGATAGAGACGGTCGATTTCGGCCAGCCGGGCTTTTTGCTCCGGCGTGAGCGGCTGGGCCGCCGGATCGCTCTTGGCCAACCGTTCCATCGCAAGTTCGTAGGAGCTTTTCATGTGGGCAAAACGTTAACACAAGGCCGCAAGGAGCGCGAAGAAAATCACCCGAACTTCACCCCGAATATCATCGCTAGGGCCACGATGGCGAAAGGCGCCCAAATCGTCCCGTGCCGCCACTGAGCTGCGTAACCGGCCAGGCACGCCGCCAATAACCCGGCGAGCACCGTGCCTTCCCACCATGGCGCGATGAAGGCCGCCGGCCAATAGGCCCCGGGCACTTTTACGAAGGCGCCGATGATCCATTGGATCGAGGCCAGGATCAGGGCGGCCGCGTGGTTAAAAAGAACGCTCGCCGGCAGAAATCCGGCGACTCCGCACAGGAGCGAAACGAACCCGGCTAGAATCGCAAGCGACGCCAAGGGGATCAGCAAGAGATTGGCCGCCACTGCGTCCGGCGTGAACAGCCGGAAGAAGGCGATGCCGGTTACCGCCGCAACCAGCGCGGTGGCCGTACCCAGACCGAGGGCGGCCAGCATTTTGCCCAGCCCATTCCCGGCCAGGCGTTGCCAGCGCGTCTGCGTAATTTTTGGCAGCAGGGGGAAAAGCTGCCAATTTCCCCGCCAGATTTCACCCAGTGGCAATCCCATGAGGATCAGCACCGACATAATGCTGTAGCTCATTTGAAAGCCGGCCGTAAAGAGCTGCATCGGCTGGGCTAACATTACCACGAAGGCCGAAGCGACCAGCGCCGCGAGCGGGTTGCCCGGTTGCCGCAGCGCGAAGGCCGTCTCCATGAAGGCGACCATCACAAATGCCCGTAGGGCCGAAGGGCTGGCGCCGGTGATGTCCACATAAAAACACAAGGCCGTGACGCTCAAAAACGACCGTGCCCATCGTGGCAA
>JBEKQH010000068.1:0-7644 GCA_049519915.1 Opitutaceae bacterium | reverse complement strand
CCAGTTGCTCTATTGCGCGGGCACCATCAGCTCATTCAACGGACAGATGACGCACGTCGGCCAAGTGGGCCGGGAGCAGACGGTGCAGGCCGGCTACGAATCGGCAAAAATTTGCGCGCTCAACGCGCTGGCCAACATCAAGGCGGCAACCGGCTCGCTGGAAAAGGTCGCGCGCGTTGTCTTCGTGAGCGGCTATGTAAATGCGGTGAACGGGTTTGTTGACAGCCCCGCGGTCATCAACGGCGCCAGCGATCTTTTTGTCGCTCTTTTTGGCGAGGCGGGCAAGCACGCGCGCGCCGCCGTGGCGGTGTCCGGATTGCCGAAAAACTCGACCACCGAGGTGCAGGTGGTAGTGGAGCTCCGTTAATCTCCAACGCTGAACGCCGAACGCTGAACGCCGAGGCGTAGGTAACAGGTAAAAAGTTACAGGTAGCAGGTAACAAGGTGACAAGGACCGTGAACGTCGATGAGTGAACCTTCTATCTTCTACCTGATACCTGATACCTGATACCTGATACCTGATACCTTCTGCCTGCTATCTAGACTCACACTATCTCCGGCCGCGGCACTTCGAGCGCGGCGATGACGGACATGATTTTTTCCGACGCGCGCTGATAGCGCTCCTTGCCTGCGGACGGGTCGTCGAAATCCGCCGGCTGTAGCACCCGCCCGTAGGTGATATGAATCGGCTGGCCCAGTCGCAGTCCCCGACTGCGGCCGAACGCGTCGAATGAGCCAAAAATGCGCGCCGGCAACACCGGCACGGATGCGCGGCAGGCGAACATGCCGACGCCCGATTTCGGCTGCTGCAAACGCCCGTCGCGGGAGCGTGTGCCTTCGGGAAACATGATCACGGGACGCCCGGCCCGCAGGGTCTGCAGAACCCGTTTGACGGCCATGACGTCGGTGCTGCCATCGCGGTCGATCGGGATGGTGCCCACGGTATCGAGCCACCACGAAGGAAAGCCGGGCTTCCAGAGGGTTTTCCGGGCAAAAAATGAAAACTGACGCGGCACATGGCAGCCGACGATCGGAGGGTCGAGGAGGCTGGCATGGTTGGCCGCGAGAATAAAACTGCCATGCGCAGGAATGTTTTCCTGTCCACTGACCTCGCCGCGGAAACAGGCGTCGTAAAGGCCCAGGATCACATAATGGCAGAACCCATACATGGGCTGCATCGCAAGGTGGTCGCAGCGGTTCATGCCGGCGGCAATTTTTGGCCAATCAGCTCGGCGGCTCTCGCGACCACCTCATCGAGCGAAAGATGGGTGCTGTCGATCGCCGTTGCTCCGGGCGGGCAGGCGAGGGGTGCCGTGGGTCGCGACAAATCGAGGCGGTCGCGCTCCTTAATTTTGTCCTCCCGGCCTTCGCCTTCGCGGCGGCGTTCGCGCTCCGCCAGGTCGGCCTGCAAAAAGATACGAAAATCCGCATCGGGAAAAATCACCGAACCGATGTCCCGGCCTTCCATGACCAAGCCGCGAAAACCGTGGTTGCGCGCGACGGCGGCCTGTCCGCGCTGATAAGCCAGCAAGGCCGCGCGCAGTTCGGGGATGGCGGCAAAGTGGGACACGGCTGCATTAACCGCGGGTCCGCGGATCTCGTCACCCGCCGAGCGTCCGTCGATTTCCATCACGGCGCTCCGGCCTTCGACGCGCGTGCCGAGGCGCAAATGCGCTAATGCGGCGAGCACGGCCGGCCGATCGTCCGAGCGCAGGCCCGCCCGCAATAACTCGGCGGTCACCGCACGGTAGAACGAACCCGTGTCCACGTGCAGCAGGTTGAAACGTCCGGCCAAGGCGCGCGCGGTGGACGATTTGCCCGAGGCCGCGCCGCCGTCGATGGCGACGATGATGAAAGGAGGTGGTTCGCTGGTCATAGCGAGGAGTGTAGCGACGCCCGGGCGCAATAATACGGAATATTATTCTGAGCGAAGCGAAGAATCCCGTGCGATAAGCGCAGCCGGGTCCATCTAGAGGTCGGACGGTCGGCCTTTGGCCTCGGTCCTTCGCTTCGCTGCCATTGAACTTGGTGCATGCGGTGTCTGAGGGTCTCGGAATGACAGGAAGGTGGAAAAAATGGCGGAATACGCATGGTTAGGCTTCAAGGGAGTTTTGCCGCACCGCTTCCAACACTTCAAAAAAGTTCGGGAACGTCTTTGCGCAACAGGCGGGATTCTTGAGGCTGAGCCAGGGCTGGCCGGTTTTCAAAAGATCGTGGCAGCCGAGGACGGCAAAACTCATGGCGAAACGATGGTCGTCGTAGGTTTCGATCTCGATCAGGCCCTGCGCGGCGCGCTTTCGCATTTCGGCCAGATTGGGAGTGATGATAAGCACATCCGTTTTCTCGTCGTAGCGGGCGTCCTGGCCCAGCTTCGTCAGTTCATTGACCACTCCGGCGACACGATCCGTCTCCTGCTTGCGGGTGTGGGCGATTCCGGTGATCGTGGTCGTTTCTTCGAGCAGCGGCGCGATGGCCGCCAGGGTGAGAAACGTATCGGAGAACTCGCTGAAATCCTGGGTTATTTTACGACGGGATAATTCGGGCGCGAAGGAAACGACAAAGCCGTCGAACGTTTCCTCGATGCTCAATCCGGCCCGTTCAATGATGCTGAGAAAGTCGGTGTCGCCTTGCAGGCCCCAGCGAATATGGGCGAGGGCGATCTCCCCCCCCGCCACCAAGGGGAGCGCGGCATAATAGCTTGCAGCGGTCGCATCGGGCTCGATGGCGTAGCTTTCACCGGGCAACGTGTAGCGGGTGCCGGCGGCGATCGGAAAACGATGAAAACCGATCTTGCCCAGATGCGGTTGGCCGAAATCCTCCATCAATCGCGTCGTCATTTGGACAAAGGGCCACCGCACCTGGCCGATGAGCGACACCTCGACCGGCTTGGCGGCGAGCGGCGCCACCATCAGAAGCGCCGACAGCATTTGGCTGCTTTCGCTGGCATCGATCGGCACCTCTCCGCCTTTCAGCCCGTGGGCTTCGATCTCGATCGGAAAGTGGCCTTCTTCTCCGGCTGACGTGATCTTTGCGCCTAGATCGCGGAGGGTGTCGATCAGGCCTTGCATTGGGCGTTTGCGCATTTGGGGCACACCGTCGATCTTGTACGTTCCGCGCGGCGCGGCGGCGCACAGGGCGGTTAGGAAACGCGCGGCCGTGCCGGCGTTGCCCACGAAAAGTTCGGCGCGATCGGCCGGAATCAGGCCGCGCCGCCCTTCGATATAAAGGATCTTTTGCGGTTCGTCTTCTTTGACGACAAAGCCTAGCCGTCGTAGCGCTTCGGCCATGATCTTGGTGTCCTCGCTGAAGAGCGCGCCGGTGAGCGTCACGGGCCCATCGCAGAGGGCGGCGAGCAACAAGGCGCGGTTGGTGATGCTCTTCGAGCCGGGCAGGGTGACCTCGCCGCGAACCGGACGGGTGAAGGGTTTGATCGCGAGCGGGTCGGATAAGGGCATGGTCATTGGGGCCTGGCTTTAAAATTGCTGAACCACCGTGTTGTCATTCTAAAATCCATCGCCAGCCGCCGCGCGGGCGGCCTGGAACAGGCCAGCGAACCTTCCGGGTAGGGCGCGTTATCCTTAACGCGCCGATAAGGGCGGTTTGAAACAAAGCATGGCGGATTAGGATAATCCGCCCTACCTGCGCGACCGCGCCAAAGCCAAAAGTCGCACGCAGCCGGCATGAGTTCATTGGCCGCCCAGCGAAGGATCCTGTAGGACTGCGCTTTGAGTTTTGGCATGGCTTAATTGGATTCTTCACTTCGTTCAGAATGACAAAAGAATTTTGGCGGCATGCGATCGTTGCTCACGCCAAGAAAGAAATAGGCTTTGCGTCTTGGCGTGAGCTGGAAGTTCACGGCCGCGGGCGGAATTGGTCGCGGTAGGCCTTGCCGCGTTCGAGGCGGGCGATCACATCGAACCAGTCGCGGTTGGCGAGGGAGGCCTGCAGGGCCTGCAACTCGTCCTGAAACTGCCGCAGGGCACGCAGCACTTCGTCGCGGTTTTGCTCGAGAATGGTGCGCCAGAGCTTGGGATCGCTCGCGGCGATGCGGGTTGTGTCGCGCAGGCCGCCGCCAGCGAAGTTGCGCCAGGCGGGATTTTTTTGGGCCAGAAACGCGCAAAGGGAGGAAGCCAGCACCTGCGGCAAGTGGCTGATATGCGCGACGATCTCGTCGTGCGCATCGGGATCGAGGGTGGTGACTTCTCCGCCGAGGTCGCGCCAGAATTTGACCACGGTTTCGACCGCCGCAGGATTGCTTTTAGGCAGCGGAGTGACGAAACAGGCGCGGCGTTCGAACAAGTCGGCCTCGGCGTGTTCCCAGCCTGTTTTTTCCGAGCCGGCCATGGGATGTGAGCCGACAAAGTGGGCGCGCTGGCCGAGCGTGTCGTGGCCGAGGCGTGAAATCTCGCCCTTGACGCTGCCGACGTCGGTGACGATCGCGCCGGGGGCCAGGTGCGGCGCGATGAGCCGGGTGAGTTCGACGATTCTGTCGACGGGCGCCGCGATGACGACGAGGCTGGCTCCGTTGGCCGCCGCTTCGGCCGTTTCAGCCGCGGTGTCGCACCAGGGTTGTTCGCGGAGCTGCAGCCGGGTCTCCGGACGGCGCGCCCAGACGACGATGCGTTTGGCGACGCCGCGGGCGCGGACGGCTTTGGCCACGGAGCCGCCGAGCAGGCCCGGGGCGAGGATTGTGAGTTGGGAGAACATTCTGAAGTCGATGATTTTAACCGCGAATGGACGCGAATAAACGCAAATTCTGTAGGTTTGTGACAACGAACCGACCAAAGGCTCGGCCATTCGCATCGATTTGCGTTTATTCGCGGTTCCCAAAATAATTGTCTAAACGCCGCCGAGTTGGACGATGCGGGTAAATTCGGCCGGCGCGAGCGGCATGACCGAGAGACGTCCCTGGCGCACAAGCGCGATGTTTCTCAGGGCGGAGTCTGCCTTGATTTGGGCGAGCGCAACGGGGAGGGGGAGGGTCTTGATCGGTTTCAATTCCACCGCCACCCAGCCTTCGGAGGCCTTGGCCGTCGGATCGGCAAATGCCGCGCGCGCAACTTCGGCGATCCCGATCACGCACTTGGGGCCGCCGCTTGCATAAAATAACACGCGATCTCCCGTTCGCATGGCCTTGAGATGATTGCGGGCCTGAAAATTGCGCACGCCATCCCACGTGACGCGCCCGTCGCGCAGAAACGTTTCCCACGCGTAGGCTTCAGGTTCTTGCTTTACGAGCCAGTATTGCGTTGTCATAGGGAACGTTATGGAGTTAGGTGAAGTGAAATGACACTGGACGAAGCTGCAAAGAAAAAAGCCCAACGAGCGACGATTGTGCTCTACACAATTATGATCCTCTTCATCGTGCTGCCATTCGTGATCTTCTCCCTGTTACGTCATTCGTGAACGTTTGCTCCTTGTTGCATGAGAAAAACCCTGCTGCCCATTCGCATCGTATTCGTGATCGTGTGTGTCACGAGCGGATGGCTGGTCTGGTATGTCGCTCCGGATTGGGATGGCCGGCGCTGGCTGGGGGCTTTGGTGGGTTTGTTGCTCGGCGTGCTGCTCGTATTGGTGGACGTGATGCTCAAGGGCTTTTCGTTGCGCGGTCTTTCCGCCGTCACGTTCGGGCTGGCGGTCGGGGTGCTGATTGCCTATCTGGTCGAAACGTCGCCGCTATTTGCGCTGGGCGATCCGCAGATTAAATATTTATTCCGGTTGGCGTTGTTTTTGGCCTGCACGTATCTGGCGACCGTCATTGCCCTGCGTGGAAAGGACGAGTTCAATCTGGTCATCCCTTATGTGCGTTTTGTGCCGCATGAGGTGGATGTTCCCTTGGTGGTGGTGGATACGAGCGGCCTGATCGACGGGCGCATCGCGCGAGTGTGCGATTCGGGATTTCTCACGTCGGCTTTGGTGATCCCCCGTTTTGTGCTGGCTGAGCTGCAATCCGTCGCGGACTCGCCCGATCCCCATAAACAAGCGCGCGGCCGGCGTGGCCTCGAGGTGCTGGGCGAGCTGCGCAAGGTCAAGAATATCGACTTGCGCATCCACGAAAGCGAAGTCGTCAAACACGAGGATATCGACGCGAAGCTCGTATTTCTTGCCCAGTCATTGCGGGCCAAACTCCTCACGACCGACTATAACCTGGCCAAAATGGCCGAGTTTCACGGTGTGCAGTGGCTCAATATCCATACGCTGGCCCGTGCCTTGCGGCCGGAACTGGTGCTCGGCGAATCGCTCGAGGTGGAGTTGATGAAACCGGGCAAGGAAGAAGGCCAAGCCGTCGGTTATCTCGAGGACGGGTCGATGGTGGTGGTCACGGCCGGGCGCGAACGCATCGGCCAGCGCGTGCATGCCGAGATCACGAGCGTATTGCCAACGGCCGGAGGAAAAATGATTTTTGCCCGGATTGTGGGCCATCCGGAATAGGGCGTGTTTTTATCCCGGAAATACCGGTTTTGGCGGATCTGGGCCAGGCGGTCTTATGACTGTTCTTAAAAATTGGTATTTACTTAATTTCGCGTGTTCCACAAAACGACCCTTCGCGGTACGGGCCAGTAGCTCAGTTGATAGAGCGCTTCGTTCGCAACGAAGAGGTCGCCGGTTTGAATCCGGTCTGGTCCACCAGCCTTCGCCTTACGGGCTATGGCTTGGCGAGCCAGCTCCGAGAGCGAAGGCTGCCACGCCGAAGTAAAACGAAGGCGGGCGTCAATATCGCCCTACGACTTGTCCGCCGTAGCCTTGGCGAAGGCGGAAGTTCGAGGAGCGAAGCAGGGCATTCCCACCCATTGATGGGTTCGACCGGCTTATCGCAGGCAAGCTCAAGGCGATAGAAATCCGGATCATTGGCGTCGTTTACCAAATGGCTGGAACCGGTTCTATCCGAATGTCCGGCGCATCGCCGGGCATGCCGCTTCCGCTATTGTTTGAAAGGTGTAGCTTGTTCAAGAATGGCTGCGCCTGCGGGTCTACAGAGACGAGGATTGTACCGGCGGCCCCTCCTTGGCCCGGCTGTCCTGGAAGCCCATCACCTCCGGCTTGTCCGTTAGGACCGTCAATCCCCGTTTCCTTTCCGTTCGCGTCTATCTCGGCCGCCCCGCCCGCCCCGCCTCTACCGCCTTTGCCACCAGCTCCACCTTTACCGCCAGGCCCGCCGTTGGTGTCTACTTCAAGCGAGCCGCCGTTTGGATCAATTAGAAAGAGCTTCTCATCCGCGCCGCTTAAAACCCGCGCCTGCAAAAGGGGACGGGATCCAGATTTAAGGGCAAACCAGACGTGGACGGCTTTCCCCGGTTCGCCGTCTCCACCATTTTGGCCATCGCCACCCGGTCCTCCATCTCCGCCCGCCCAGCCTGGTTGGCCTCCATTGGAGCCATCCAGACCTGATGCTCCATTTGCTCCGTCGGCGCCGGCTTTCCCTGAAAAATCGGCTTTGAAATCTATATCATAACGCACTGGAACATCGAGATTGGCTACAACATCCGGGTGATCGATTGCCGTGATCCGAATATTTGGCAATTTGCCTTCGCTGACACGGGGATCGTCAGGCAAGGAGACTTTGCCCTTGTTACTCACCTGAACAACCGTCGCCTTAAAGGTAAAGCTATCGAAAAGGACTTTGCCATGGCCTGGCCCCACGGT
>JBEKQH010000067.1:0-7661 GCA_049519915.1 Opitutaceae bacterium | reverse complement strand
GCGGTGATGCCAAAAAGAAACCACGACAGATGAGACACCAACGCGGTTGCCGTTCTGATGGCAGCCGCCTGAGCCTGTTCCTGATGTATTTCCTCCGTCGGACCGGGAAGCGTCCCAAGCGAGATACCCTCAGCAAATGCTTCACCTAGTTGATGAAATCGACCATGGAGATCAAATCGCGAAAAATATGCCTCCTGAATTCGAGTGCAGGCAAATGAAACGAAGATAATCCATGCCGCCACTTGGGCTGATACGATGAAATACGTGGTGGCCACCAACCACTCGCCCAAAGAGGGCTTGACCGCAGGGGTAACAGTTGCAGCAGGGCTGCCCGACACAATTGGTGGGCTAATTGGCATCCGTAAACTTTGGTGAATTTAGAACAACATGTTGCCAGTAGGCGTTGTCAGTTGCGACCGTTTTCTTCGCAAGTCGTTTATTATCAAAATGGGGCGGCCAACGGGACTCGAACCCGCGACCCCTAGATCCACAATCTAGTGCTCTAACCAACTGAGCTATGACCGCCGTGGGGAGTGGAAGAAAATCATGCCCAGCTTCGTAACTGTCAAACATTCTTCAATCAGGCGGCGCCTTGAGTCTCTTGCGTTAATGCTTCTATCGTCGCCCCCTTCGGTAAGCTTATGGCAGGCAACCTATGGGCTACGACGGACAGGTAGGCGGTCAGTGATACCGTGCCCCCACCGTGTTTCATTAATAGCTGCGGCCTTCGCTTTTCTCGAAGTAATTTATGTAGGCTTGGTTCGCCACGCGATAACCGCCCGGCGTGGGATATTGGCCGGTGAAATACCAGTCGCCGGTGTGGTTCGGCACCGCGGCATGGAGATTCTCGATGGTTTGGTATATGATCTCGATCGGTCCTTGCCACTCAATGCCTTTCGGTCGCACGAACTGGGCTATTTTGGCCGAAATCTCCTCGGGCGCGAAAGGTTCGTAGAGCTTGCACACGTGATTCACCGGCGTCGCGCTGGGTTTGGCCAGTTCATCGCGACAGAGCCGGTAGATCTCTTCGATCAAATCGGATTGGCCGCGCTCCTTGAGCAACGCAATCGCGGCCTCGAAGACGATGAATTTGCCGAGCTCCGACATGTCGATGCCGTAACAATCGGGATAACGGATTTGCGGCGCGGTGGAGACAATGACGATTTTCTTGGGATTGAGCCGCGAAAGAATACGCAGGATCGAGCGACGCAGCGTCGTGCCGCGCACGATGGAATCGTCCACGCACACCAAGTTGTCGGTCGGACGGACGGAACCGTAGGTGATGTCGTAGGCATGGCTTGCAAGCTGGTTGCGGAAATTCTCCTGGCCGATAAAGGTGCGGATCTTGACGTCTTTGCTGACGACTTTTTCGCCGCGCGGCCAGTTGCGCAGGACCAAGTCGTCGATCAGCGCCTCGTCGAGGCGCCCCTCGCGCGAAGCGGCGATGATGGCCGCCTTCACTTCGTCGCGACGGCGCACACGCAGCGCCGACATCAGACCATAATAGGCGACCTCGGCGGTATTGGGAACGAAGCTGAAAACGGTGTTGCCCCAGTCGTGGCCGACCGCGTCGAGCACCTGGTTGGCCAAATTTGCACCGAGGGCTTTGCGCTCACGGTAGATATCGAGATCGTTGCCTCGTGAAAAATAGATGCGCTCGAACGAACAGGAGGCGCGGGGCAGCGGCCCGGCAAAGCGGGTACTTGCGACTGCGCCATTCTTTTTCACCACCACGACGTGGCCGGGCTCGACTTCCCTCACCTGTTCGACCGCCAGGTCGAATACGGTCATGAGCGGCGCGCGCTCCGAGGCAAAGGCAACAACCTCGTCATTCTGGAAATAGAAGCACGGCCGGATGCCGGACGGGTCGCGGGCCACGAACGCATCGCCGCTGCCGATCATCCCGACAAGCGAATAGCCGCCATCCCATTTCTTCGAAGCGCGGGTGAGCACGCGGGCCAGGTCGAGCTCTTCGTCGATGCGTCGGGAAATTTCCGGCCCGGGCAGGTTGAGCAGGCGGAGGCGGCGGTAAAGATCCTCATGCTCCTCGTCCAGGTGGAAGCCGATCTTTTCCAGGAGCGCCTGCGTGTCGGTCGCAAAAATCGGATGCTGACCCATCGCGATGAGGCTGTCGTTCAGCTCCGCGGTATTGGTCATGTTGAAGTTTCCCGCCAGTGCGAGGTTGCGCGTCGGCCACGAACTCCGCCGGAAATACGGATGACACGAACTGAGGTTGTAGCCACCGCTCGTGCCGTAGCGCAGATGGCCGAGGTAGAGCTCGCCGCCAAAGTCGAAATTTCGCTTCACGGTATCGGCAAACTCCGGATGGATGGTGCCATCGCCGACCTTGTCCTGATAGATCTTGATCAGCGTCTTGAAAATTTTGTCCAGCGGGCTGCTCTTTACGCACCGCTCGCGGAACATGAAAGGCTCCCCTTGAGGCGCATCGAGTTTCACGCAAGCCACGCCCGCGCCGTCCTGCCCGCGGTTGTGCTGCTTTTCCATCAGGAGAAACAGCTTGAAGAAGCCCCAGAGGGGGGTGCCGTAGCGCTCCTGGTAATAGGACAGCGGCTTGAGCAGGCGCACCAGCGCGATGCCGCATTCGTGTTTCAGCTTATCGCTCATGCTTCCCGGCCCCAGTGGGCGGTGGTACACCGGGTCTCATCGGACAATGGGTGGATGTTCATCCTCACAGGCGAGTAAAAGGGATGATATCGATGAGATGGCTGTGATTGGTCAACGGCTTTCTGATAAATCATAGCATCTTCCCGCATTTTAACCACTGATCGCCACTGATTTTCACGGATAACCCAGGCCTTAGCCCTTCGCCGTTTCATCAGCCGTCCCATGGTAATGTTCTAATTTGAACTTTGCTGTCATATTGTAGCCGGAGTCGCCGACCCGGGCCACCGGCCTCAGCGAGGCCGGCTACAGTTAAATTACGACACTATCCTTCCCACCGTTCACTTGACCGCTCTCACGAGGTTGATGAGAGTCTTTTTTCCTTACCATGTTGATCCTCCGCGGCTCACCTGCCCTTTCCCAGTTTCGCCTGCAAAAACTTCTCCAGGATCTTGCCGCCACCGGTCTTCCGGCCCGCGCCGTCAGCGCCGAGTTTGTCCACCTGGTTGATCTGACCGGCGAATTGACCGCGGACCAGCACACGGTTCTCGAAAAACTGCTCACCTACGGCCCGAGACGAGCGGCGTCCAACATCAACGGCCTCCTTCAGGTCGTCGCTCCGCGTCCCGGCACAATTTCACCTTGGTCGTCCAAGGCCACTGACATCGCGCATATTTGCGGTTTGGCCGGCGTGAAACGCATCGAGCGCGCCATCGCCTACATGATCGCGTTTGATTCCGGCTACTCGCTACTCGCTACTCGCTACTCGCTACTTCAGCAAAGGCTTCACGACCGGATGACCCAGGTCGTTTTTGGCGACCTGGCCGCCTGCGAAGCCCTTTTCCGCCATACGGCCCCCCGGCCCATGGCCAGCGTAGCGATTCTCGCGCGGGGCCGCGCCGCCCTGGTCGAGGCCGACCACGCGCTCGGCCTCGCGCTGGCCGACGACGAAATCGATTATCTCGTGAAAAGCTTTCAGGCCCTCGGCCGCGATCCGAACGACATTGAGCTGATGATGTTCGCGCAGGCCAACTCCGAGCACTGTCGGCACAAGATTTTCAACGCCACCTGGGAAATCGACGGCGCACCGCGCGACCGTTCGTTGTTCCAGATGATCAAGAACACCTACCAGTTGCACCGCGACGGAATCCTCTCCGCTTACAAGGACAACGCGGCGGTCCTGGCCGGTTCCCGCGGCGGCCGTTTCTACGTCGATCCGCAGACGGGAGAATACGCCGCGCATGACGAGGACATCCACCTGCTCTGCAAGGTCGAGACCCACAACCACCCGACGGCCATTTCTCCCTTTCCGGGCGCCGCCACGGGCTCCGGCGGCGAAATCCGCGATGAGGGCGCGACCGGACGCGGCTCCAAACCCAAGGCCGGCCTGACGGGTTTCACCGTTTCCAACCTGAAATTGCCCGGAGCCGTCCGGCCATGGGAAAAGGAGAACGGCAAGCCCGGCCGCATCGTCTCCGCCCTCGACATCATGATCGAAGGCCCGCTCGGCGGCGCCGCCTTCAACAACGAGTTCGGCCGTCCCTCGATCAACGGGTATTTCCGGACTTTCGAGCAGGAAGTCCCGGCAGCGACAAATTTGAACACGGAGAGCACGGAATATGGATCAAAATCCGGTCGGGGTTTGGAAGCCAAACAATCCATTGCTCAGGGCTCCGCGGCCTCTATGGCCTCCGTGTTAAAAAATCCGGGTTCCTCGGGCGCAACGGAACTCCGGGGCTATCACAAGCCGATCATGCTGGCCGGCGGTCTGGGCAATATCAGAGCAGACCATATCCAAAAGAGTGAAATTAACCCGGGCGACAAGCTCGTCGTTCTGGGCGGGCCCGCCATGCTGATCGGTCTCGGCGGCGGCGCCGCCAGTTCCATGGCCAGCGGTTCCGGCCAGGAAGATCTCGATTTTGCCAGCGTCCAGCGCGACAACGCCGAAATGGAACGCCGCTGCCAGGAGGTCATCGACCGTTGCTGGGCCCTCGGCGCGGACAATCCCATCGCTTTCATCCACGACGTCGGCGCCGGCGGGCTCTCCAACGCCCTGCCCGAGCTGGTTAACGACGGTGGCCGCGGCGGCCGCTTCCAGCTACGCAACATTCCCAATGACGAACCGGGCATGAGCCCGCTCGAAATCTGGTGCAACGAATCCCAGGAACGCTACGTGCTCGCCGTGGCCGCCCAACGTATGGATGTTTTTTCAAAGCTCTGCGAACGCGAGCGCTGTCCGTTCGCCATTGTCGGCGAGGCCACGGAAGAAACCCGACTTGTCCTTGAAGACTCTCATTTCAAAAACACGCCGATTGACATGCCGCTCGACGTGCTGCTCGGCAAACCGCCCCGCATGCACCGCAAGGAGACGACGTTAAATCGACCTCTTGCTCTCTTGGAACTGGGCAACTTGCCGCTGGCCGAGGCTACGAGGCTCGTCCTCTCCCACCCGACCGTCGCCGACAAGACATTCCTGATTTCCATCGGCGACCGCACGGTCGGCGGCCTGATCTGCCGCGACCAAATGGTCGGGCCCTGGCAAGTGCCGGTAGCCGACTGCGGGGTCACCGCCGCCGCCTTCGACGTTTATTCCGGGGAAGCCATGGCCATGGGCGAACGCACACCCGTCGCCGTCAACAACGCCGCCGCGTCCGCGCGCCTCGCCGTCGGCGAAGCCCTCACCAATCTCGCCGCGGCGCAAATCGGCGACCTCGGCCAAGTCAATCTCTCCGCCAACTGGATGGCGGCGCCGGCCCTACCCGGCGACGGCGCCGATCTCTATGCCGCCGTTCACGCCGTCGGCATGGAACTCTGTCCGGCGCTGGGCATCACTATACCCGTCGGCAAGGATTCGATGAGCATGAGCACCGTCTGGAAAGACAGTGCCTCGACCGAGAAAAAGCGCATGGCCGCGCCCATTTCGCTCATTGTGTCGGCCTTCGCGCCCGTCACCGACATCAGGCTCTCGCTCACCCCGCAATTGCGGTATGATACACCGAAATTAACCACAGAGAGCACAGAGCACACGACGTCTCGATCCGGGGCAGAGAAATCTAAACCCTCCGTTTTGCCTTCCTCGGCGTCCTCGTCATCCGCCTCTGCGCGCTCCGCGTTAAACACCCGACTTTCCGAATTCATCGGAGATACGGTTCTGTTATTGATCGATTTGGGCCGCGGGAAAAACCGGCTCGGCGGGTCAATCCTGGCCCAGGTCGTCTCGCAGATGGGCGCAGCCACGCCGGATGTGGATAGCGCGATTGATCTTAAGAATTTCTGGAACGCGATCCAGGAGCTCGGACGCGAAAAGAAACTTCTCGCCTACCACGACCGCTCCGACGGCGGCCTGCTGGCCGCGGTTGTGGAGATGGGCTTCGCTGGGCACATCGGCGTCGATCTCGATCTTGCGGACGCTGCCAAATTAACCACAGAGAGCACGGAGTTCACAGAGAGCCAATCCAAGGCCGAGAAAGCCAAAAGCTCCGTTTCATCTTCCTCCGGGTCCTCTGGGCTCTCCGCGGTTCAAAATTCTGTTTTTGCGAAGCTTTTTGCTGAGGAGTTAGGCGCTGTGATCCAAATCCGCACGGCCGACCTGGAGGCCGTCATGGGCGTCCTGCGCGCGCACAATCTGGACACCGCCACTTCGCCCATCGGCACGCTCAACCGCGACTATGTTTTCCGCGTCAAGCAATCCGGGCACGTCCTGCTCGAGGAAAATCTGTCTAGCCTCCGCGCGATCTGGTCCGACGTCACCCGCCGCATCGCCGCGCTGCGCGACAATCCCGCCTGCGCCGAATCGGAATATCAGCTCAAGCTCGATCCATCCGATCCGGGCATCCGGCCGGTCGTTACCTTTGAATATCCGACCGGAAAAGAACAGGGGGCAAGTAACAGGGAACAAGTAACAAGTAACAAGACCCAGGGATCTGCTCTTGGAACTTCGCACCTGGCACCTGTTACCTCGCGAGGCCGTCCCCCCGTGGCCGTGCTTCGCGAACAGGGCGTCAACGGCCAGGTCGAGATGGCGGCCGCCCTTACCCGGGCCGGTTTCCGCGCCATCGACGTCCACATGACCGATATTTTATCGGGCCGTGTTTCGCTCCGAGACTTTCGCGGCGTGATCGCCTGCGGCGGATTCAGTTTCGGCGACACCCTTGGGGCGGGTGAAGGCTGGGCCAAGAGCATTCTGTTTCATCCGCGGGCGCGCGCCGAGTTCGCCGCGTTTTTCGAACGCGCAGACGCCTTTGCCCTCGGCGTGTGCAACGGCTGTCAGATGATGAGCAATCTTCGTGCGATCATTCCGGGAGCCGAGCTCTGGCCCCGCTTCGTGCAAAACCAGTCCGAACGCTTTGAAGCCCGCTTCGCCTCGCTCAAGATCGAGCCAAGCCCCAGCGTGCTCTTCGCCGGCATGGAAGGCTCGGTTCTTCCCATCGCCGTGGCGCACGGGGAAGGCTACGCGGAATTTGCGAACGCCGAGGCGGCGAAACGCTGCAGCGATTCCGGCCTCGTCTGTGCGCGGTTCGTAAACAATCGGCACGAAATCACCGAAACTTATCCTCTCAATCCAAATGGCTCACCCTTCGGAATTACGTCGCTCACCACCACCACTGGCCGCGTCACCATTATGATGCCTCACCCGGAGCGGGTATTCCGCTCCGTTGCCATGAGCTGGCATCCCGAAAACTGGGCCGAAGACAGTCCTTGGATGAAGCTATTCTGCAACGCCCGGAATTGGGCTGGGTAGGTGATGAAATCGCTCATTCACGCTAATATTCAAAACGCTGAATCAATCTTCGTGGCTTCCGGGTTTCCCTCTTAAGCCTCCGATTTTTGACTTTAAAACCGCAGCCACCCGTTCCTGCGCTCGCGCCCTAAGAGAGTTCTTCGTGCTCTCCGTGGCCTCAGTGTTCAAAAGATCGGAATGGATTCGCGTAAATTAGCAGTTCTAAACAAGCGCCTTGAGGTCAAGTCGCTCCACCGCGGGTCGTCACTCCGTGTCCGATGCCTGGGTCGTCAAGGTCCGAGCCTTTGCTTCCCTTCGG
>JBEKQH010000066.1:0-7734 GCA_049519915.1 Opitutaceae bacterium | reverse complement strand
CTGTCGACGTCCACCGTGGTGGTTATCTTTTTTCCCTCGGGCGTAATATGCGTGATGGTGACGGCGTTGCCTTTGGCGATATCGGTCAGGCCACCGGCCTTGGTGACAAGGTCGACGACGGTCATGGTCGATTCGATCGGCAGCGGATAGCGGCCGGGATTGCGCACCTGGCCGTCAATCGAGACCTCACGCGGAGCGTATTCCTCGACCGTAATGATGACTTGGGGATGGCGCAGGAAGCGCCCGTTGCGGTAGGCGTCTTCGATGGTCTTTTGGGCTTCGGGCACCGTGAGATTGGCGACCTTGACTTCGCCGACCAGCAGCAGGTTGACATTGCCCTTGGCGTCGACGCGGACGATGCTGGATAGATCGTCTTCCTGGTAAACCGCGATCCGCAAACGATCGGTGGCCGTCAGGGTGTAGCTGGGAATCCGGCTCTTGGCGGCCGGCGGGTCGGCGCGCAAGGCCGGCCGGATAGCCATGAGTGCGACGAAGGCGGCGAGCGGGAAAAGCAACCGAAGCAAAGGGTGGAGGGAAGCTTTCATCTCATCACAGGGCTAATAGCGGACGTTCAACGAGAGGTTGACCGTGTTCTGGATAAAATCAGAGAAACTCAAAGTAGACCAGTTCTCATAATAGGTGTAGGTGGCCGAAATCGTAAAATGGTCGTTGAGGGTGTAAGTGGCGCCGGCATTCCAGGTGAAATAGGTGTCACGACGTCCGGCGGCGATGGCACCGATAAAGCGATTATAACCGCCGCCGACCCCGGCGGTGAGGTTGGTTTTGCTGTTCATGGCATAAATCGCGTCGAGACTGGAGGCAAGGGTGTTGACCGATTCACCGAGCGAAGTGGCGTTGAAGCCTTGGGACAGATCCCCGGTGATTTTCAAACGCCGGCTGAAATTCCACGTCAAAGCGACGTCCTCGGTGAGCGCGCCGGTGCTGCGGTCGTTCGTTCCGTGCGGATCCTGGATCTCGTAACCGACGCTGACCGTACCGTTGAGCTTGGGCAGAATCTTGCCCGTGAGGCCGGCGTTGATCGAGTGGTCGTAATAGCTCAGATTGCTCGAGGTTTTCTGCAGGCCGAAATTATAACCCACAAAAAAATCGCGGGCTGAGTTGAGACTATAGAACAAGCTGGTGCCGGCGCTATAGCTCTGGAGATTGACCAGTCCGGGCGGGTTGACAAAATCGCGCTCAGTGTAGCCGAGCGAGCCGCCGATACTGTAGCGGTCGGTGACCTGGTATTTGGTGTTGAGGTCGGCGGCATAATCCCACGAAACGGCGCGGAGGCCGGAAACGATATCGGCCGCGCTTTCGCGCGACGCGTTGAGGGTGAGATCGGCGGTCGTGCGGTCGTCCTTGGCGCTGAACTCGCCTTGGAAATGCGGGTCGGAAAAATCCTGCCCGGTGAACTTGTCAAAACGGGAGGTCGAGAGCCCCGTGCTCGCATCCACGGAAATAATGCCGGCGTGCCGGGTGTATTCCAGGCCGACGCCGCCCGAAATGATCGAGTCCGCCTGGCCAAAGCGATTGGCCGAAATATTCGTATCGTATTCCAAACCGACGTTGGCGGTCGCGAACAGCTGGTCATGACCGTCGTCGAAGGTCAGCAGCGCCCGCGCCGGCGCCGGCACAATCCCTCCGATCACGACCGCAAGCAAGGTGGCGCGATAAAGAGAGTCAACTTGCATGGATACGCAGGTCAGGTTCTTTTATTAGGGTGACAACTGGGACGGACTTATCGTGAAGTCGGTCGGTTTGCCAGTCGGAACCACCTGAGTGGCCTGGATATCCTGCGTGTCGCCTGAATCCGATTTACTATCGACAACCTCAAAATAAACGGTGTGCCGGCCGATGCAGGCCAGGGAGGCCCGGTCATCCAGAAATTTCTTCCGGTCATCCGGAATCGGCCCGACGTGAACAATGTTGTTGGTGTTATTGGCCACGTCCGAGCGGATGATCGCCTCTTGTCCGCCATGCAAAATCTGACCGGCCCCGTTGCCGGACGCCTGTACGGTCACGTCGCCATCGAGAACGGAGACCCGCGTCTCGCTGTTGTTGACCTCGATCACCAGTCGCTTGCCGCGGATGTCGAGCGTGGCCTGCGGAGTGGTGTAGACCATGTTGCTCCCGCCGACGAGACGGCTAGTGCACAAACCGACCACGCCATGGGACACATAGGCTATGGTTTGAGAAATCGATGGCTCCACATCCAAATCGTAGCGATTGGGGGTAAAGGGCTCCTGGACAAATTTCTTGATTTTTACGAGCGTGTCCGCGTCGAGATAGATCCCCGAGCCGTTGGAATAGACCATGGTATCATTCGAATCTTTGGCCGTCCGGACGGTGGCGCCTTGGGCGCTGAAGACGGTCTTCTTCGTCAAGGGCGTGACCGCGTCGGCGGTGCTCAGATCGGCCTGGCCCTTGAGGTCGGAAACATAGAGCTTGCTGGACGGGGCGTTGGTCGCGGCAAACAAAGGGGAACCAAATAAAACGCCGGCGGTAAGCATGGCCGCGAAAAGGGGGCTCGGCTGGCAGGGGAGAGGACGATGCGGGGTTTTCATGTTGACGCCATCGTTTAACGCCGGTGGCCGCGAATTACGGAATTCTCTAGGCTTTGCAGTTCGTATGCTACTACGGCTTGCTGAACGTAATAGATACGAAAAGAGGGAACTTGTCGAGGGGATTATTAAAAAAATGTTAAATTTACGTAAACTCTGTTAAACCACAAGGTTTAGAATCTTTCCCGGGACATAGATTATCCGCCGCACGGTTTTTCCCTCGAGGTAGGGTTTTACGCGCGGATTCTCCGAGGCGGCGCGCAAGGCGTCGGCTTGTGGCAAGCCCGTCGGCACCGACAATTCGGCGCGGTGCTTCCCGTTGATTTGGATGACGAGGGTGACTTCGGCGGCCGCGCATTTTGTGGCGTCGTAGAGCGGCCAAGGCGCGTGTTGGATCGACGGTTTTTCGCCCAGCCGTTCCCATAACTCTTCGGCCATATGCGGTGCAAACGGCGCCAGGAGCTGCAAAAATGCCAGCACGGTGGCACGATTCACCCGAGGCGCTTTCTGGAGCGCATTGGCGAATATCATCATCTGCGAAATGGCGGTGTTGAGACGCAATCCCTCGATGTCGTCGCCGACTTTCTTGATCGTTTCATGCAGCAGCCTGGTCAACTCGGGGGCGTCGGCCTCGGTTGCGGAAATTTTCGGATGAACGGCGCCGTCGGGGCCGGTGCATTCGCGCCAGACTTTTTGCAGAAAACGATGCACGCCCTCGATCCCGCGCGGATTCCACGGTTTCATCGCATCGAGCGGGCCTAGGAACATCAGGTAGAGGCGCAGCGTGTCCGTGCCGTGGCTCGCGATGATAGTGTCGGGACTCACCACGTTACCCCGGCTCTTTGACATTTTTTCACCGTCTTCCCCTAAGATAATGCCTTGGTGGAAGAGCTTTTTGAACGGTTCGCTCTGCGGCACCGCGCCGAGGTCGAACAGCACTTTGTGCCAGAAACGGGCATAAAGCAGATGGAGCACTGCGTGTTCGGCGCCGCCCACGTAAAGGTCGGGCACGCCCCAGTAGGCGAGCCGCTTGGGGTCGGCGAAGGCGCGGTCGTTGGTCGGATCGACAAACCGCAAATAATACCAGCACGAGCCCGCCCACTGCGGCATGGTGTTGGTCTCGCGCCGGCCGCGGACCCAGTCCGGGCCGGCGGGTTTGGGTTGCGCGGCCGGCACGGCGTCGCCCGTCCGATGGTTAAACCAGATTTCCACCCAATCCGTGATATTGGCGAGCGGGCTTTCGCCTGTGCCGCTGGGCAGATAGCTTTGCACGGCCGGCAATTTGAGCGGCAAGGCCGATTCCGGGACCGGAATGGCGCAATAGACCTGCGACCCGTCATCGCTGGAATATTTGATGGGCTCCTGGGGGCCGGGCCGGCCAAGGCGGACGTAATCGTCGTGGCCAATCCACACGATGGGGAAAGGCTCGCCCCAATAGCGCTGCCGAGAAAACAGCCAGTCGCGGAGCTTGTAGTTGACGGCGGCTTGGCCGACGCCGCGCGCGGAGAGCTCGGCGGTGATCCGTTGTTTGGCCTCGCGCCAGTCGAGTCCGGTGTAACGTCCGGAATGAACGAGCTTGCCGTCGCCCGTATAGGGCAGCTTCGGCGCCTCGGCGGGGTCCGTCGGTCCGTCCGCGGCGATGACCTGCACCACGGGCAATTCGTATTGCCGGGCGAACTCATAATCGCGTTCGTCGTGGGCGGGCACGGCCATGATCGCGCCCGTGCCGTAACCGGTGAGCACGTAATCAGCGATCCAGATTGGCACTCGCATGCCATTGACCGGATTGATCGCGAAGGAACCGGTGAAGACGCCGGATTTCTCCTTGGCGAGATCGGTGCGTTCGAGGTCGCTCTTGGCCGCGGTGGCCTTCTTGTAGGCATCGACCGCGGCGCGCTGCGGGTCGATGGTCAGCTTGTCGACGAGCGGATGTTCCGGCGCGAGCACCATATAGGTGCAGCCAAAAAGCGTATCGGGTCGCGTCGTGAAGACGCGCAGCCCGACGGAGGGGTGGCTTTCCAGGCCAAATACGATCTCCGCGCCCTCGCTGCGGCCGATCCAGGCCTCCTGCATGCGCTTGGTCGAGTCGGGCCAGTCGACCTCCTTCAAATCGGCCAACAGCCGCTCGGCGTAGGCCGTGATGCGCAGCACCCATTGGCGGAGATTGCGGCGCTCGACCCGAAAGCCGCCGACCTCGCTTTTGCCGTCCACGACCTCTTCGTTCGCGAGCACCGTTTTTAATTCCGGGCACCACCAGACGGGGCGTTCGTCGACATAGGCGAGGCCGCGTTTGAAAAGCTGCAGAAAAATCCACTGCGTCCAGCGGTAGTAGCGCGGATCGGTCGTGTCGATTTCGCGCTCCCAGTCGTAGCTGAAGCCGAGCGCTTTGATCTGGCGGCGGAAATTCGCAATATTGTTCTGTGTATTGACGGCCGGGTGAGTGCCGGTCTTGACCGCGTGCTGCTCCGCGGGCAAGCCGAAGGCGTCCCAGCCCATTGGGTGCAAGACGTTGCAGCCGCGCGCGCGCCGGTAGCGCGCCACGATATCGGTGGCGGTGTAACCCTCGGGGTGGCCAATGTGCAGGCCTGCGCCGGAAGGGTAGGGGAACATGTCCAGTACGTAGTATTTCGGCTCCGCCGAATCATTTGCGGCGCGAAACGTGTTGTTTTTTTCCCAGAAAGTTTGCCAATAGGGCTCAATTTTGAGAAAGTCGTAATCTTTGCCATCTGTAGCCATCGTGTAAAACCCGCCACTGTGAAGGTTTACCCTGCACCGTCAACCCCTCCTCGCCCGCTTTCGCCGTTCCCGGCTGAGTCGGCTTGATATTTATGTTTACCGGCATTGTAGAAGAAACGGGCTGCGTCGTCTCATTCGCCTCCGCCGCACACGCGTGGCGCCTGCAAATTTCGGCCGGCGTGGCGCGGCAGGATGTCGTGCTGGGCGACAGTATCGCCGTCAATGGCTGCTGTCTGACCGTCGCGGCGGTCGACGCCCAGCACCTATTTTTTGACGTGCTTGAGGAGACACGCCGCTTGACCAATTTTGAGGTGCTGCGGCCCGGCGCACCGGTCAATCTTGAGCGCAGCCTGCGCTTCGACGGCAAGGTCGGCGGCCATTTTGTAACCGGGCATATTGACGCGCAGGGCGTCATCGACGTGTTTGAGCAACGCGGGAAGGACTACTATATGAAAGTGCGCGGGCCGGCGGGCAGTGGGCGCAACCTGGTGCCGAAGGGCAGCATCGCCATCGACGGTATTTCGTTGACCGTGGCCGAGGTGGAAGGCGATGCGTTCGCCGTCTGGCTGATTCCGCATACGCTCGAGCTGACCAATACCGGCGGCCGGCGGGCCGGGGAGCGGGTAAATTTGGAATTCGACATGCTGGGCAAGTATGTCGAAAAGCTGCTAAGTTATCGTTTATGCGCGCCGTCCTCAACGCCCTGACTGACGAACTAAGACGCCTGAAGGCTTCGGGTGTGCGCACCGTTTCCGTTTCCGAAGAAAACCTGGCCACGTTGCGCGCGGTGGTGCGGCGCCGCGGCGAAGCGGTCGGCGCGAAGCCGCGAACCGAGGCGAGGCCCGTTCCCGCGCCCTTGCTGCCGGCGTCCCTTTCGGTCAACGAACCTCCGCATCGGCCGCCGCCGAGCTCCGTGCTGCCC
The DNA here is from genome assembly GCA_049519915.1 of Opitutaceae bacterium. GTDB lineage: Bacteria > Verrucomicrobiota > Verrucomicrobiia > Opitutales > Opitutaceae > DASRHD01. Next base: position 1,512 of record JBEKQH010000066.1, on the reverse strand, counting down.
GCGCCACCGGCCGTGGTCTTGGGCCCCGGCGACAAGCGCGCGCGATGGACCGCCTTGCGCGAGCTTGTTCTCGGCGACGACGTGTGCCGGGCCCATGTGCGGCCTGGCAAAAAAGTGGTTTTTGGCGTGGGCAATCCCGAGGCGAAGATTTTCTTTTGCGGCGAAGCGCCGGGCGCCGAAGAAGAACAGCAGGGCGAACCATTCGTCGGCCCGGCCGGCCAGTTGCTGAACCGGATGATCCAGGCGATGGGCCTCCGGCGCGAGGACGTCTATATCGGCAATATCATGAATTGGCGGCCTGAAATGCCCACGGCCTATGGCAATCGTCCGCCTACCGCCGAAGAAATGGCCTATTGCCTGCCGTATCTGCGCGCGCAAATCGACGTCGTCGATCCCTCGCTGATCGTCGCCCTCGGGGCGACCGCGGCGAAAGGCCTGCTCGGCGCGGACCAGGTCAAATCGCTCGGGGAAATTCGCGGACTCTGGAAACAGTTTGCCGGAAAACCTGTCATGGTGACCTACCACCCGTCCTACCTGCTCCACAACGACACGCGCCGGGCCAAGCGCGCGGTCTGGGAGGATTTGCTCAAGGTCATGGAGCGAACGGGCCTGCCTATTGGCGAAAAACAGCGCGGTTATTTTTTGTGATATGAAAAAAACTTCCCTCCTGCTGCTGGTGTGTGGATTTCTGGCGCTGGCCGCGGGCCTCCGCGCCGACGACATGCCGTTTGATTTCGACGCGTTGCGCTACCAAGCGCGGCTTCTCGCGATCAAGCCGTATGTCCCGCCGTCCGCGCCATTGCCGGATCCGTTGCTCAAGCTCACGTATGACCAATACCGCGACATCCGCTTCAATCCGGAGAAAGCGTGGTGGCGGCGCGACGGCCTGCCGTTTCAACTTCAGTTCTTTCATCTGGGACGCGACTTTAGGGAACCCGTGCAAATTTTTGAGCTCGACGGCAAGGAGCCGCAGCTCATTCCGTTCAAAACCGCGTTTTTCGACTACGGCAAGAATACGAATCTCGGTTCGATTCCGGCCGACCTCGGTTATGCCGGCTTCCGTATCCATTATCCGATCAACCATCCCGATTATCTCGATGAGGTCGCGGTCTTTCTGGGCGCGAGCTACTTTCGCGCCGTCGCGCAAAACACGGTTTACGGATTGTCCGCCCGCGGCCTGGCGGTGAATTGCGGCGAGCCGGGCGGCGAAGAATTTCCGGTGTTCAAGAAATTCTGGGTGGCCAAACCCGCCCGCGATGCGAAACAGCTCACTCTTTATGCCTTGCTTGACAGCCCGAGCGTCGCCGGGGCCTACCAGTTTACGATCACGCCGGGAACCGAGACGACGATGCAAGTGCGCGCGACGGTTTACTGCCGCAAGGCGATCAAGTCGCTCGGTCTTGCGCCTCTGACCAGCATGTTCTGGCACGGCGAAAACTCCAATGGCGATTTCGACGACTATCGCCCCGAAGTGCACGATTCCGATGGCTTGCAGATGGCGTGCGGCGATGG
>JBEKQH010000065.1:0-7774 GCA_049519915.1 Opitutaceae bacterium | reverse complement strand
ACGCGCTGTCCAAGGCGCGCTTTGAATTCCGCTGGGAGGACCAGTTTAACCTCTCCCTCGATCCCGAACGCGCCCGCGAATACCACGACGCGACCTTGCCGCAGGAAAACGCCAAGAGCGCGCACTTTTGCTCCATGTGCGGCCCGCAGTTCTGTTCGATGAAGATCACTGACGACGTGCGGCGGTACGCCGAAGAGCATGGTTTCGGCGGCGAAGCGGCGATTGCAGCCGGTCTGCAGGCCAAAGCGGACGAGTTCCGTCAAGCCGGCGGGGAAATCTATGTGGGCACCGATAAGAAATGAGTCCGGCCGCTGAAACTCCTGTCGTTTACGTCAACGACCAGCCGCGTGTGCTGGCCGCTCCGGTCACGCTGAACGGACTTCTCACCGAGCTCGGAGTGGCGGGGCGCAAGGGCGTGGCGGTGGCCCTCAACGGCGCCGTGGTGCCGCGCGCCAAGTGGGCGTCCCGGACTCTGGCCGGTGCCGACCGCGTGCTGGTCATCCAGGCTACCCAAGGAGGATAATTTTGAACCACAGAGGCACAGAGAACACAGAGAAAACCTGTGGGCGTTTGGCCCTCCGTGCCCTTCGTGTCTCCGTGGTTCAATTCCGATTTTAGAATGAAATTGGTGGTCATATCTCCCGAGTACGACGATCCGCGCGAAATGGCGGTGCTCGGAGGATTGTTGTCGGCCGGGCTTGAACGCTACCATGTGCGCAAGCCGCACTGGACGGCGGTGCGGCTTGAGGCTTGGCTTCGCTCGCTTCCCTTGGACTGGCGGTCGCGTCTTGTCCTCCATCAATATCACGAGTTTGTCGGAACGTTTGGCCTGGCCGGCTACCATTGGCGCGACCGGAAGAGAACGAAGAAGAGGCGCGGCGTCCCAGCCGTACGATGGGGCGGCTTGGCCCCGCGCTCTTCCCGGGAGGGGGACAACGCCCGCCGCCTGCCCATCGCCAGCCGCTCCTGCCACGATCTGAAGGGATTGCGGACCACGCTTGGGCGTTACGATTCGGTTTTTTTTGGCCCGGTTTTTCCGTCAATTTCGAAACCCGGCTATGGTCCGCGCAACGATGTTTCCATCGGCGAAGTTTCCTCCTTGCTCGCCCGACGCACGGCGCAGGAACGTCGCACGACGGTAATTGCGCTGGGCGGCGTCAGGTTGGAGCGTCTCGCGGACTGCCGTAAGCTCGGTTTCGACGGCGTCGCCTTGTTCGGTGCCATCTGGCGGGCCGACGATCCCATCGCGGCCTTTGGCGAAATCCAATCGGCCGCGGAGCGTGAGGGCGGGGCCGACCGCGGCAAAGGTGGCATCGAGATATCTCCCAGTGAACCGCCTTCCGCGCCGCCTAATCGTAGACGCTTTGTCCTGCCGCGTTTCCGGGTCTCCCTTGTCGGCTCTCCTGGCCGCCGCGGCCTAGACGAAGGCGGGGCCAAGGCCGGAACTTCGGCCCAGGAGACCGCTCGTGCCACTTGATCCCACCCATTTTACCGTGATGTGTATCACGCAAGACGGACTGCCGCTGACCCACGCCGCGCAAGCGACCCGGCTTTGCGCCGCGGGTGCGCGTTGGATTCAGTTGCGGATGAAAAACGTCGCGACCGAGGCCTGGCTGGCGATGGCCCGCGAGGTCGTCTCCGCCTGTCACGCCCACGGGGCGCTTTGCGTTATTAACGACAGCCTCGAGATCGCCCTCGCGTCCGAGGCCGACGGCGTGCACCTCGGACGACTCGACTTCGATTGGCGCGAGGCGCGCCGCCGTCTCGGGCCTTTGCGCCTGATCGGAGGCACGGTGCACAATGTGGAAGAAGCCGGGCAAGCGGTCGCCGCCGGTTGTCTCGACTATGTGGGGGTGGGACCGCTGCGTTTCACCGCGACCAAGCGCGACCTTGCCCCGGTCCTCGGTCTCGACGGCGTCCGGGCGTGCCTCGCGCGGTTGGCCGGCCTGCCGGCCTGGGTGATCGGCGGGGTCGAAGTGGATGACCTGCCCCTGCTCCAGGCGGCCGGCGCCGCAGGCGTGGCGATATCGGGCGCACTTTTCCGCCAGGACCAAATCGAAGAAAACTACCGCGCCTTGGCAACGGCATGGAACGGCCAAGAGGCAAGTAACAAGGGCCATGTGCCAAGTGCCAAGTAACAGGTAACAAGAGCGAATGGCCAATGACGAGTGACCAATTCCCAATTACTAACACCCAATTTCAAACTCCCAATTCCACTCATTCCGTTAGTGCCCATTAGTGGTTTAAAAAAATGAACCCCCACCCTCTTATCATTGCCGGTGTCGAATTTTCCTCCCGTCTTTTCGTCGGCACGGGCAAATTCAGCTCCGGTGAAATTATGCGCGCCAGCCTGGCCGCCTCCGGCACGCAGCTGGTCACGATCGCGCTGCGGCGGGTGCGCACCGACGGCGCGTCCGACGACATCCTCGATCACCTGGAACCGGGGCGCTATCGACTTTTGCCCAATACGTCGGGCGTGCGCGACGCCAAGGAGGCGGTGCTGGCGGCCGAACTCGCGCGCGAGGCCCTGGAGACCCATTGGCTGAAATTGGAGATACATCCCGACCCAAAATATCTCATGCCCGATGCGGTTGAGACCCTGGCCGCCACCCGCGAGCTCGTGAAACGCGGCTTTGTCGTGTTGCCCTACGTGCACGCCGATCCGGTGCTCTGCAAGCAGCTCGAGGAAGCGGGCGCGGCGGCCGTGATGCCGCTCGGCGCGCCGATTGGCAGTAACCGCGGGCTCGAGTCGCGCGCGTTTCTCGAAATTATCATCGCCCAGAGCCGCGTGCCCGTCGTGATCGATGCCGGACTCGGCGCGCCGTCGCACGCCGCCGCCGCCCTGGAACTGGGCGCCGACGCCGTGCTGGTCAACACGGCTATCGCCGCTGGCGGCGACCCGGTCGCGATGGCGGACGCTTTCCGCCGCGGGGTCGAGGCGGGCCGGCTCGCCCGAGAAGCGGGACTGACGCGGCACGCTGCGGAACTGGGCGCCGCTGAAGCCACTTCACCACTTACCGCATTTCTGACGGATTCAGGAGTAGAAACCACTAATGCATGATCCGATTCTTTTTAACCACTTATGTACACTTATGGTCACTTATTCCTACTGTTGTGGGTGGGGCACCCCGGCCACAGGTTTTTCATCCACGATAAAAATATTCATCAGTGATAATCAGTGTTCATAAGTGGTTAAACCCTAAATGAATTTCACCTCCACCTGGCAAGAATACGACTTTGCCACAATTAGCCGGACCATCGCGGCAAAAACCTCCGCCGACGTGCGCCGGGCGCTTAACCGCGTGCGCGCCGGCCTGGAGATCGACGATCTGGCCGCGCTCCTTTCGCCCGCGGCGGCGCCGTTTCTCGAGGAGATGGCGCAACTTAGCCACCGGCTCACGGTCGAGCGATTCGGCCGCACGATGCAACTCTATGCGCCGCTTTACCTCACCAACATCTGTGCGAACGTCTGCACCTACTGCGGATTCAGCGCGCAAAATCGTATCCCGCGCAAGGCCCTGGCCGAACCCGAAATTTTGGGCGAAGCGGCGGTGCTTAAGCGAATGGGCTATGACCATGTGTTGCTTGTGACGGGTGAATCGACGCGCTATGGCGTGGCTTATTTGCAAGATGCGCTGCGGTTGTTGCGCGCGCGTTTTTCCAGCCTTTCGATCGAGGTGCAGCCGCTGGCCGAGACGGACTATGCCGCGCTGGCGGCGAACGGGCTGAGCGCGGTGCTGGTCTACCAGGAAACGTACAATTCCGCCGTGTATTCCCACCATCATTTGAAAGGGCCGAAGACCGACCTGACCTTCCGGCTGGAAACGCCGGACCGGGTGGGTCGGGCCGGAGTAAAAAAAATCGGGCTGGGCGCGCTCTATGGTTTGTCCGATTGGCGCGCGGAGTCCTGGTTTGTCGGCTTGCATTTGCGTTACCTGGAAAAGACGTACTGGCGTTCCCGTTACAGTATCTCGTTTCCGCGGCTGCGGCCGCATCAAGGCCGGGACATTGCCCTGACCCCTTTTGACGAGCGCGATCTCGTGCAGACCGTGTGCGCTTTCCGTCTCTTCAGTTCGGAAGTGGAATTGTCCCTTTCGACGCGGGAGAGCGAAGCCTTTCGCAACCATGCCTTCCGGCTCGGCTTCACCTCGATCAGCGCCGGCTCCCGCACCAATCCCGGCGGCTATGCCAGCGCGCCCGATTCACTCGAACAATTCGAAATCGCCGACGACCGCAGTCCGGCCGAGGTGACGGCGTTTTTGCGCAGCCAGGGCTATGAGGCGGTGTGGAAGGACTGGGATGCGACGTTCGACCAAGTCGAACGTCGAACATCCAACATCGAACTCCCAACATCCAACGTCCAGGTTCAAACAGCGTGATCAGCCTTCGTGCACACGAACGTAAATCCCCAAAGCCAAAAGTCCAAACGCCAAAGAAATCCCAATAACCAAATATCCATCCGTGTTTATCCGGTAATCCGCGGTAAAAAAGGATCTAGGAAAGGTTGTCTTTATTGGCGTTCATTCGCGTCCATTCGCGGTTAAAAATCCAATATGCCTTTCTCTCCCGAAGAAATTGTCCGCTATCAGCGGCATCTTTCCCTCTCCGGCTTCGGCCCCGACGCGCAGGAAAAATTGAAACGCGGCTCGGTCCTGGTGATCGGTGCGGGCGGGCTGGGGTGTCCGGCCTTGCTTTATCTCGTGGCAGCGGGGGTGGGCCGGATCGTGATCGTCGATGCCGATCGCGTGGATGTTTCCAATCTCCAGCGGCAGATACTCTACACCAGTGACGACGCGGGTGAACTGAAGGTTGAAGCCGCCGCGCGACGGCTGCGCGCGCTTAATCCGCTCATTGCGATCGAGGCGCGGGCGGAGCGTTTCACCCGGGCGAACGCCCTCGACCGGGTGCGGGACTGCGACGTGGTGCTCGACGGTTCGGATAATTTTGCCACGCGTTATCTGGTGAACGATGCGTGCGTGCTCGCGGGCCGGCCATTTGTTTACGGCGCGATCCAGGGCTTCGAAGGACAGCTCAGCGTGTTCAACTGGCGCGACGGGCCGACCTACCGTTGTCTGTTTCCGGAGCCGCCGCCGCCGGGCACGGTGCCCAATTGCGCCGAGGCGGGCGTGCTCGGCGTGCTGCCGGGGCTCATCGGCACGGCGCAAGCGTGCGAGGCCGTCAAATTGCTCACAGGCATCGGCGAGCCGCTCAGCGGACGGCTGCTGCTGTGGAATGCTCTCACCATGACCATGCAAGTCGTGAGATTGGCCGCCGATCCGCGCCGCCGGGAGATTCGCGACTTGCCGCCCGAAGGCTATGGCGAAACGTGCGCGCTGCCGCCGGCCGCTGCGCTCGAAATCGAGGGGGCGGCGCTGCGGGCGGCGTTCGACCGCGGCCAGACGCCGCAATTGATCGACGTGCGCGAAACGTGGGAGCGCAGTCAAGGTTCGATCGAGCCCTCCGTCCACGTGCCGCTCGGCGAATTGGAAGACGCCGGGGCGGGCTTCCTGACGGCGCTTGATCCGGCGGCGCCGACGGTTGTTTATTGCGCGGCCGGTATCCGCAGTTTGCGGGGCGTAAAACTTCTGCGCGAACGGCACGGTTTTGGGCAAGCGGTGAGCCTGCGCGGCGGCTACGCGGCCTACGCCGCCGCCGCGGCGAACGTTGAACGCCGAACGCCGAACGCTTAACTCCGAAGTTACAATGGCTGAAAATCAGATCCGCTTGGGCGTTCAACGTTCAACGTTCGGCGTTCAGCGTTCAGCGCGTCGCGCGTTGCCTTGCGTTCTCACGATGGCCGGCTCGGACAGCGGTGCGGGCGCGGGCCTCCAGGCGGATGCGCGGACCATCCATGCGCTCGGTGGCTATGCACTGACGGCCGTCACTGCGGTGACGGCGCAAAATACGCGCGGTGTGCTGGCCTGGCGCGCGGTGCCGCCGGCGCTCATTGCGGCGCAGATCAAGGCGGTGCTGGGCGATTTTTCGGTCGCGGCGATCAAGACCGGTTTGTTGCCGGGCGCGGCGGCCGTGCAGGCTATTGCCCGGGAACTCGTCCGCCATTCGCGGAGGCCATTGGTGGTCGATCCGGTGATTGGCTCGACAAGCGGGGCCGAGTTTCTGCCCACGGCGGGCCTGCGGGCGCTGAAAAGTGACTTGCTGCCGCGCGCGACGCTGGTGACACCTAACTGGCCGGAAGCGGCCGCGCTCAGCGGCGGCCGGGTGCAAAGCCATGAAGACGCGGAGGCTGCCGCCCGAAAAATTGCGAAAGAGTGCGGCTGCGCGGTGCTGGTGAAAGGCGGCCATGGGCCGGATGAGGTGTGCCGCGATTGCCTGGTGACGGCGGCCGGCCGGGTGCGGTGGTTTGAAAGTCCGCGGATCAAGACCCGCAACACCCATGGCACGGGCTGTGTGTTGTCGGCCGCGATCGCGACGAATCTCGCCCATGGCGAAAAGATCGAGTCGGCCGTGGCGCAGGCGCACGAATTTCTCTGGCACAGCCTGTGGGCGGGCCGGAAAACCCGCTGGGGCCGCGGCCACGGGCCGGCGTTTGCGGGGTAACAATCCTTCCCTGATTTTACAGAAGGAAACGAAGGTAACGGAGAGAAAGGGCGATCAGCCATGTATCTCTTTGTTCCCTTGGTTATCTTCTGTTCAAAAATCCGAGTTCGAGAGGCATTCCGGCGAAAATTGCTGCTATACTGGAGTCGCGACGTAAAAACCGCACCCATCCCGATCCATTTTTGCCAACAACTTACAATGCAAATGCGCGATTCTCTTGACGCCAGGAAAACCTTTATAAATCTAAAGGTTATGCCTACTCTGTCGTTTCATGCGCCCGAGCCGCTCGGTCGCAAAATCCGCGCGGCGGCAAAGCGTCGTGGCATTCCAGTATCGCGTTTCATCAAGGAGACGGTCGAACGCGAAGTTGCCCGGGATTCAGCGTCCTTCGGCGAGTGGGCGCGCCGGGTGGCAGGGATGGTGAAGGGGGCTCCGCGCAATCTTTCAACGCGTGAGGGTTTCGGTGACTAATTATCTGATCGACGCAGGTCCGCTCATTGGGTTGTTGAGCAAAAGCGACCAGTGGCATGAGTGGAGCCTACAAACATTGACGGTCTTGGACGAGCCATTGGCCACCACTGAGACGGCGTTGGCGGAAGCCTGTCACCATTTGCGCAATTTTCGATCCGCACTCCAGGAACTCGTCGTTTTTTTGGCCGAAGGACGGGTCAAACTTGATCCGGTGCTCTCAAATCATCCGCGCCGTGTGGGGGAGCTATTGGCGAAATACCCACAGATGGATGTGGGCGACGCCACCCTGGTGGTTCTGTCGGAACTGTGTCCGCGCGCCCGGCTCATCACGGTCGACGGCGATTTCCGGCATTACCGCCGTTTTCGCAACCAGGCCGTTCCGTTGGTGATTCCAGCCCGGGCGTAAGAGCAATTCGAGATGACGTCCCGAAGTGGAGCGGTTGGACCCTAAGACACACTGAGCGCGTTGAGGTCAACGCGCTCCACCTGCATCACGGAGAGGGCGCCCCTTCCACAGTCACCTCGGTCTTGATCGAATTGGCGATGAAGCATTGCCCGTGCGCCAGATGATGCAGTTGAACCTCGTCCGCGGGTGAAGGCTGTTTCTCGCCGCTATAAATAATTTTCGGATAAAGCGTGATCGAGCTGACCCACGGAATGCCTTTTTCATTTTTGGTCATCACGCCGATCGCCTCGTCGTCATAGCTGTCCACCTGGAAGCCTTGTTTATAGGCCAGATACAAGA
>JBEKQH010000064.1:0-7781 GCA_049519915.1 Opitutaceae bacterium | reverse complement strand
CGCGCACCGCCGGAGATAGGCCAGGTTTGCGTCGGCCAGAAACTGGGCCACCTGCCGGGCCACGAGAGCGAGGGCGAGTTTTCCCCCGCGCAGCTTTGAAGCCGATCGTACCAGATGGAGTCCGGTGTAGCCGGTCCGGCAGAGCGATTCGGTGAAAGGTTCCTCGTTCAAATGGCGGTTGATCCTTCCCATGAAATCATCGCTGACGCTCCCTTCGGCCAAAACGCGAGCGAGCTCATTTCGCCAGTCGTCCCTGAAGCCTTTGAGCGCCGCCAGGGCCGCTTTGCCTTTTGAAGAGGGGAGGTGTAACGCGGCCGAGTCCGACAGCCTGGCGTCAGACAGCCAGTCGACGACGTCGCTCCATTCTTGCAGGAAGTCGATGCCGGGGCCGGGAGGCGGAACGGCGGTGTTTGCAAAATCAACCGCCCGATGTCCGCCCAGAAAAAGAAACTCCGGGCGGGGGCGCGGTTGTCGAGAAGAGGAAGGCATGGATAAAAATAACCGATAAAATATTATTTGACAAGTTACAAGAGGCGACTACGTGTAACCTGCAATAGCAGTTAAAGAAAGTTACATAAGTCAATCCGATCTCCCCACGATCGGCCAACAGCCAAATAAATAGACCCACCGGATGAAAATCATGACTACAACCACGCAACCCAATACGCCCCCCGCAACGCATTATCGCACCGCAAACATCGACGGCCGCAAGGTCTTCTACCGCGAAGCCGGCGCCCAAGAGGCTCCGACGATCCTTCTTCTTCACGGTTTGCCGACCAGCAGCCAAATGTTTCGCGAGCTGATTCCGGCGCTGGCCGACCGGTTCCGCTTGATCGCACCCGATTATATCGGTTTCGGCCATTCCGAGGCTCCGTCGAACACCGAATTCAATTACACCTTCGATAATCTGGCGGCGCATGTCAGGGGATTGATCGATCACCTCGGGCTGAAATCCTACATCCTTTACATGCAGGACTATGGCGGCCCGGTCGGATTTCGTCTTTTCGCCGAACGCCCCGAGCAGGTGAAAGGATTCATCATCCAGAATGCCAACGCTTACATCGAAGGCGTCGGTGAACTGCCGAAGCAGGCCCTCCTGCCCCTATGGGAAAAACGCAACGCGACGACGGAGATTCCCGCGCGCGAATTTCTCAGCGCGGCATCGACCAAGTTCCACTACACCGTGGGAGCGAAGAACGAAGAGAATATCAATCCAGACAACTGGACGCTGGACCAAGCGTTGCTTGATCGTCCCGGAACGCAGGCCTATCAAGTCGATTTGCTGGAGAACTATAAAACCAATGTTGCCCTGTATGACTCATGGCAGGCGGCCTTCCGCCAACACCAGCCGAAGACCCTCATCGTGTGGGGAAAGAAAGATCCGTTTTTCGTCCCGCCCGGGGCTGAAGCCTATTTGAAAGATATTCCGAAGGCAAAACTGGTCTGGCTGGATGCGGGCCATTTCGTGCTCGACGAAAACCTGCCTATCGTCGCGAGCGAGATCAAGGCCAGTTTTGCCAGCTAAGTTCACGACAGATTTCAGCAAACATTGAAACCTATCATAGATTGAAAATGACAGCGACTGACAGAAAATGGCGGAGCGACCTGACCGTCCGCAACCGTGGCTGGGGCCATGCTACCGAAAAAGTTTGAGGGTTCTCCACTCGCTAAACGCGCCGTCGGCTTGGATTATTATTAGACGTTATCTCGCCGGGCCCTGCGGCAGGCTGTGATCGCCACTGTCTCGGATCCGGCAAAGGTTGTGTTCATGGGGTGGAGGAGGAGCGATTCAGAAAGTACTTGCTAATATTTTAGCAGTCTGTTCTTTTTATCGCATGGCAATCAAAAATCCCACGCGAGAGGTTGCAATCAGCGACGGTCTGAGCCGCCGGCAACGACAGATTCTGGAAGTGCTGTTCGAGCTGGGAGAAGCCTCGGCGGAGACGGTTCGCACCAGGATGCCGATTCCGCCGAGCAACTCAGCCGTTCGGGCCACCCTTAAGATCATGGAGGATCGCGGCCTTGTCGTCAGAAAGGCGAAAGATCTCCATTACGTTTACAGCCCGGTTGAGGCGAGAGACACGGCCCAGACTTCAGCGATCCATCGGCTTGTCCGGACATTCTTTGGTAATTCCGCAGAGCAGGCGATGCTGGCACTCCTCGGCGTGACCAAGGAGCAGTTGTCCAGCGAGCAGCTCGATCGGATCCAGCAGATGATTGTGATCGCGCGGGCAAAACAGAGAAACAAAACATGACTTTCCCGGCGGATCATTTCTTTCTATACTTCATCGAGGCATTGATAAACGCGTCACTTGCGGCGACGCTGCTCACAAGCCTCGCCTGGGTTGTGCTTTGCTTCATTCGGCCCTTGTCTGCCGCGTTTCGATCTTTCGTCTGGGCTGCGACGCTTGGCGGCGTCTTAGTGGTCCCTCTTTCGGTTGCAATCCTTCCGCCGGTTTGGAGCCTGGAGTCGATCGCGGTCAACAACGCTACCGCTCCGACGTCGGCTCCGGATTACCGGACGCCTGTAGTCCAGGAGATTCCTGCCACGCGGAGCCACGATCAATCGCAATCCCACTCAAATACGGCTGGCCCCGCTGGAGGGAGCGATTTTCCCGACCGGCCTGTTGAGCCTTTGCTTCCGATCGTGATCCGGATGGCCGTTTTTATCTGGTTCGCCGGTGCGGTGGTGGTCCTGGGGCGATTCCTGGCTGGCAGCGTTTTGATACGCGCACGCGCACATCGGACGAGCCGCGCCGTCGCGGCCGAATGGGGGCAGGCCATTCGCGAGGCGGCTCGGCAACTTGACCTAGCTAGCGGAATAAACGTCCTGCAGGATGACCGGACGGTCTCGCCGGCGGTTTGGGGATTCTTCAAGCCAACGGTGTTTCTTCCGCAATCCCCCGACTGGACTGATGACCGCAAGCGAGCCGTTCTCTTGCATGAGTTCGCCCACATCAAGAGGAGAGATCTCCAGATGCTCTGGGTCACTCAGTGCGCCGCAGCGGTCTATTGGTTTCATCCGGTCGTTCTCCATGCAGCGAATGAATACCGAATGGCATGCGAGCAGGCATGCGATGACGCCGTGGTAAGCGCCGGAGTAAGTCCAAGCGACTACGCCAGTTATCTGCTCGATATTTCACAATTGCTGCCGAAGCGGTGTCCTCGGTGGGGGGTGGCGCACCTGCTTGGGGCGCATCCTTTGGAGCGGAGGGTAGCGTCGATCCTGGACCCTGAAGCCAACCGGCGCTTAGTCTCTGCCTCCGCCAAGGCTGTCGCGGCTATTGCCGTTTTGGCTCTGCTCGCGTTGGTCGGGGCTATCCGCCCTTTTGGGTTGGAGGCATCCGAACAGAGCAGAGCGACAGACGCTTCGTCGAAGTCGATCAACAAGCCTGGGCAGTCTGTCAATCTCCCCGCGAACAGTTCCCTCATTTCCGATGAGGAAGATGCCAGCGTAGCGGTCTCGAACGGGAACTTCGTAAAGGCCAAGGGCGATTCAACCGAAGGGAGGTCGGTGCAAGAGGCTCGAGTGGATGATTCCGCGCAAAGTCTGGTCGAGATTCAAAAACCGTCGCCAGTGCTCGCCGGTGTATCGCAGCTGCAGACTGCGGCGCCCGCACCAAACGACCGTTTGCAGATCACTGATTCTGCGGTTCAAGTTCCGGTTCCCACCGCGGCGGATTTCGGACTGTCTCACGTGGAAGCAAGGCCGGCCTCCCTCTCGCATACGGGGTCCGCGAAAGCAGGCGTGGTTCCAGTTCGCGGTGCGCGCGACGTCACCCTCGCCAAGGGAACGCAAGTTTGGTTCATTTTCACCGACAGTCTTGATTCGAAGACCGCGAGCGCTGGCGCCGACGTGAACTTAATCCTCGCCCGTGACGTGACGGTCGACGGTTCGATTGTCGCCAAAGCGGGATCCAAAGTCGTCGGAAGAGTCGTTCTGGTGAAGAAGGCAAGAATCGCAGGACGATCAGGGATCCTTGATTTGCGCCTCGAGTTGCCGGTCGAAGGGAAACAAATCGTGTTGTGCGATTCGATGGAAAAACACGACTCTGTCATTCACTACAGCCGGTCCTTCCATCTCAAATGGCCCTTTGGCCTTTTTCGAACAGGCGATGACGTCGAGATTCCCGCAGGGACAGGGCTTAGGGCATATGTATCGGAAGACACCGTCCTTGCTTTGAAAACGTAACAGGACCGCTGCTGTGAGGCCTCCGAACGAACAAGCTCTTACAATGAACGTCACCCGAGATGCTATAATATTAGCAGTATGCTTTTTTTCTAACCGTTAAACCTGTCAAACCTACCACCATGAATCCATACTCAAATCGATCGTTTCAGAAGCCGAACCTCCGCTGGTTGACCACCGCTCTCGGCCTCTTTTTGCTACTTCCTCCGGCCTCGCACTGCGCCGCAGAGGATCTACGCGATGTCAGCAATCCGCCTGCGACAGTCCACCTAACAAGGGACACCTCGATGTGGCTTTTCTTCTCCGCGAATCTTGATTCTCAGACTGCTACACCCGGCGACGTTGTTCCTTTCGTGCTCGCGGGGGACGTCAAGGCTGGTGAGAGAATCGCCGTAAAATCCGGCGCTCCGGCGACGGCAAGAGTCATTCTTGTCAAAAAGGCAGCCGTCCCAGGGCGCTCAGGCACCATAGTCATCCGACTCGATTATCTCCAGGTCGGGCAGACGCGCGTCAAAATAACAGGTACTGCGGGTGACGTTCAGTACAGCAATCCCTTCCTGCTCAAGTGGCCCTTTGGTTTGTTTCGGCGCGGAGAGGAAGTCGAAATCCGACAGGGCACGGGCTTGAAGGCTTTTGTGGCCGAAGACTGCGATCTGCCGGCAAGCCAATAGATAACTGTAAGAAATCACGACTCATGCCGACAAAACCGCCACTTTTGAGGCAAAATGCACAAACTCATGCCAACGGCGGGCTAGAAATCATGCCGACGGATTTACACGGGTAGAAAGGCTTCCGGGCTATGAGGCACGGGAAGCTGATGCGCTGCTCAACCGGGTCGGGGAGTAGAACCCGTCAGTCAATGCCGATCAGGATCGAGGGCGCCTTGATGATGGCGTAGGCTCGTTTTCCCTTCGCCAGTTTGAGTTCATTGGCGGCTCCGGCGGTAATGGTCGAGGTGAGTTTCACTCCGGGAGCGATTTCAATCACGACCAGGCTGTTGATCGGACCTTTTTTGACGGAAACAATTTTGCCAGGGAGAACGTTGCGAGCGCTGAGTTTCATGATGATAGGATGGGTTGGGCGGAGGTTGAATGAGAAAAGGCGCAGCCGCGTGCCGCGCGTTTTGGATGTCTTGGATTATGACAGTTGCTAGTTGTGTGCCAGACTGTCCGTGGTGCCGCCACCGCACACAACGCCGCCGAGCGCCAGATGTGGCCTGCCCCAATGCCAGCTGGCCGTTGGCGCAAGCATACCGCCTTCGAGCTCGAGTCCCTCGGTGTAAATTTTGTCTGTGCTCGGTCGCCGTACTTGCAGGCTCGCGCCGCAAGTCACGACGACAAGCGGCTTGAACATGAACAGCATTTCCGTCCGTTCCGTCGATACACCGTAAATCGATTCCAACGCCAGCAGTTCCAGCGTGGTCTGATCCATCTGTTCGAACACGATCATCCGCTGCTGGCCATCCCGCTCCAGTAACGCCAGAGCGTGCAACTCGGCCGGCCCCAACTGCCAGCGCCCGTTCGCGCATTCGGCCGACGCCAGCACGAACTTCGCGATCAGCCCCTTGCGTCCTGAAAAGACGAGCGGCTGTGGGTCTTGGAGGAGCAGGCTGCCGTCAGGCAGCGCGTGGGTGGCATACGATTTGAAGCTCATGGTGAGATTTCTTTGGAACTTGGAGTTTTGGGATTTGGAGTTTCATGCCAGATATGAAATCCCTTCCGTCTTAGTGGCGACTGGTGGTTAAAGCCTATCCGGTCATTGGCCTGGATTTGGTTTAGGCCGGACAGGGTCCGAGCAATTCCGACAGTTCGGCCGGCGCAAAGGCGGCGCCGCGGTGCAGGGCCAGCCGGCGGACTTTGGCGGCGAGCTGTTGCGCCGTCGCGCTATCGATGGCTACTCCCCGGGCCGACAAAACCGCACGCACGGCGGCTCCGCCGGTGTGGCTGCCCAACACAAATTCCGGCCGGGTGCGCCCGACCATTTCCGGCGGAAACGCCTCGTAGCAACGCTTGTCGTGCAGTTGCCCGGCGCAGTGAATTCCCGATTCATGCAAAAAGGCCGCGGCGCCCACGATCGATTTTTGCGGCGGCACCGGTCGGTCCGACGCCTCGGCGACGATCGCGCTGAGCGCCGCGAGCCGTGTGCAATCGATCCCGGGCATGCGTCCATGCGCCACTCGCAACGCCACCGCGACTTCCTCAAGCGCCGCATTGCCCGCGCGTTCGCCGAGGCCGTTGACCGTCACGCTCGCCGCCTGTGCGCCGGCGTCAAAAGCGGCGAGGGTGTTGGCGGTGGCCAGCCCAAGATCGTTGTGCGCGTGAAACTCGATTTCCAAACCCGGCGCTTCGCGCAGCACAGGTGCGAGCGCCACCGGCAGCTGGCCCGGGGCCAGTCGACCGACCGTGTCCGCATACCGCAGCCGCCGCGCCCCGGCCGCGGCGGCCGTCGCGGCAAACTCCGCGAGAAAGGCCGGTCTGGCGCGCGAGGCATCCTGTGCGCCGACATAGACGCGTTCAAAGCTTGCCCGTGCCTCGGCCACGAGAGCCGGCAACGAGCGCAGCACATTTTCGCGCGTCGTGCCCCACGCGTTTTGGTGCAGATCAGAGACGGGAAACGAAAGGTGCACGGCGGCCACGCGACAATTACGTGCCGCCGCCAAATCCTCAGGCGTGCCCCGGCACCACGTGACGACCCGCGCCCTGCCGATGGCCGACGCCACGGCGGCGATGTCGGCGATTTCATCCGCGCCCATGGCCGGCACTCCGACTTCGAGTTCGGCAATTCCAGCCGCAACGAGCGCCCGGGCGATTGCGACTTTTGCCGCACGCGTCACCACGACACCCGGCGCCTGCAGGCCGTCGCGCAACGTCGTGTCAACCAGCCAGGGCGGAGACCGGCCGGCCGTCATAGCTCCCTCCTGTTAAGCGGCCGAAGCAGGGGTTGCTTGGAAGCTTGATGTGAGCAAACACCCGTCGCTTCGTGTCCTTGGCGACCTTCGGTGAAAATGTTTGGGTGTTTCATGGCGGGAGATCAGCTCGGAATCAGGTGCTCCTTGGCGACAGTGCCGTTCTCGATCGCATCGAGGATCGAATCGGCCACGGCGGGCGTGACGCAGGCGTACCAGTGGCCGGCCGGATAATCGATGACAATGGGCCCTTTGACGCAGCAGTTGAGGCAGCCGGTCATGGCCACGCTGACGCCATTGAGGCCGCGTTCATCGACCTCGGCCTGAAGATGCTGGACGATTTGCAGGGATTCTTTTTTTGCGCAGTTGCCTTGCGGCGTGCCGTTGGCGCGAAAGCTGCCGCAGACGAAGAGATGATGAGCAGGAATATCCATGGTGGTGGTCTGGTTTGACGGTGAAAGTGTTTACGCGCAGCCGTGGCCGGCGCCTTTGCAGCTGCCGCCGCAGGCAGTGAAGCGGCGGGTGAGTGAGGCGGGAATCGGGCGCCCGGCGAAAACAGCGCCCAAGCCTTCCTCGATCATGCCTTCCATTTCGACGACGCGGAGGCCGTGTTCCTCGAGCGCGCGCTTCGGTTGCGGGCCCGCGGCAGAGACGAGGATCGCGCGGCAGTCGTGCAGGAGCGCGGCG
>JBEKQH010000063.1:0-9564 GCA_049519915.1 Opitutaceae bacterium | reverse complement strand
TCAAGAACCATCCCGCCATCAAGCAGGCGAAGTTCGTGCAACTGTGATGACCCCTACCATGTCATTCTGAGCGACGCGAAGAATCCATAGGGACTCAGCCAATCAGCACCCAATTGGATGCTTCGCGGACGCTCAGCATGACAATCGATGGCCATGCTTTTCCCCATTCTCATCGCCGCCGTGGTCGGGTATCTGCTGGGCTCGCTGCCTTTCGGTTACCTCATTGCGCGCGCGAAGGGCGTGAACATCTTCGAAGTCGGCAGCAAGAATCCCGGCGCGACCAACGTCCTTCGGGTGCTCGGCAAGGGTCCGGGGTATCTCGCGTTCTTTCTGGATATGTCGAAAGGCGCGGTGGCAACGGGTTGGCCGTTGGTGTTTTGTCACCTGACTGTTCACAATCAAGAGGGTCGTTTTGTTTCGGGACCGTCTTCTAATTATCCGATCTGTGCTGTTGCCGGCCTGATCGGCGCCCTGCTCGGCCATAGTTTTTCGTGTTTCCTAAAGTTCCGCGGCGGCAAAGGCGTGGCTACGACGGTGGGCGGGTTTTTGGTGCTGCTGCCGCTCGAGACGTTGATCTTTTGCGCCGTCTGGATGGTTGTCTTTTATGCGTTCCGCTATGTCTCGCTCGCGTCGATTCTCGCGGCGGCGGCTCTTCCCGCGGCGGCGTTTTTCATGAGCCCCTCGCGTTTATTGTTTTGGCTGTCGGCGATCGTCGCCCTTTTTGTTGTCGTCCGCCACCGCGCAAACATCGCCCGGCTCCTCCACGGCACGGAAAACAAGTTTGCGAAGAAAAAGGAGGGCTCGCCATAGAGAGGGCGGATGATCCTAATCCGCCGCGTCTTTTGTTTGCGGCGTCATTGCGGCGCGTTAAGGATAACGCGCCCTACCTCGAACAATCCGGCATTTCATTTCTCAACCATGTCTGAACCATTTGTCATCAACATCGGCCTGTGCGGCCTTGGCACGGTAGGGCAGGGCGTTTGGAAACACCTCAGCCACGCGCGCGCCGGGCTGGAAGCCCGCCTCGGCGTGCAGCTCGTGCTCTACCGCGCGGCGGTTCGCGACAAAAAAAAGGCCCGCGCGGTCAAGATCCCCGTATCCCGGCTTACCACCGATGCGATGGCCGTCGCCACCGATCCGGCCGTGCACATCGTGTGCGAACTCATCGGCGGCACCGGCCTTGCCCGCGACGTCACGCTTGCGGCCTTGCGCGAAGGTAAGATCGTGGTCTCCGCCAACAAGGCGTTGCTGTGCGAACATGGCGCGGAGATATTTGCCACCGCGCGCAAGCACGGCGGATACTTCTTGTTCGAAGCCTCCGTTGCCGGCGGTATCCCGATCATCAAGGCCCTGCGGGAGGGTCTCATTGCCAACCGCTTCAAGCTCATCTACGGCATTCTCAACGGCACCTGCAATTACATCCTCACTCGGATGGCCCAGGAGGGCGCGAGCTATGCCGATATCCTTGCCGATGCGAAACGGCTCGGTTATGCCGAAGCAGACGAGTCGCTCGATGTGGAGGGTTGGGACGCCGCGCACAAGGCGGCCATCCTGGCCTATCTCGCCCATGGGGTTTGGGTGCGCCCCAGCCAGATGATCGTCGAGGGGATCGACCGCATCACCCAGGCCGACCTTCGCACCGCCGCCCAGCTCGGCTACGGGATCAAGCTGCTCGCCGTCATCACGCGGGATTTCGAGCAAAACGAACTTTTCGTGCGCGTGCACCCCACTTTGCTGCCGCGCGGCCGCGTGCTGGCCAATGTCAACGGCGTATTCAACGGCATTTCCGTGACGGGCGACGTCGTTGGCACCACCACCTACATCGGTCGCGGCGCCGGCCAGGATGCGACGGCTAGCGCGGTCATCAGCGACATTGCCGACGCGGTCACGATTCTTACCTCCGGCAAGACGGTGGCGTTGCCCGAGGAGTCCGCCCGCCTGCAGTCGCGGGGCGACGAAGGGAGCCTTCATCTGGCGCCGCTTCAACGCGTGCGCGGTCGCCATTATTTGCGCCTGACTGTGCGCGACCAGCCCGGCGTCCTGGCGCAGGTGGCCACCGTCACCGCCCGGCACGGAGTGAGCATCGCGAGCGTCATTCAGACCGCGTCCGGCCGCCGTGACGCTGCCTCGCTTATCCTCACCACCCACGAAAGCGACGAGCATGCCATCCGCGCCACCCTCGCCAGCCTGGCAAAACTCAAGAGCGTTCTCGAGAAGCCCTTGCTGCTGCGCATCGAGGATTTCGCCGAATGAAGCCCATGGCTCATGTCCTGCCGTTTTGGGTCAAGTGCCCGCCGCAGGACATATCCCCGCTTTCAGCTCTGAACTCTCGACTCTAAGCTTTCCATTTCCGCCTCTCAACCTCCGTCTTTCAACTTTCCGCTCCCAACTTTCAACTACTCCGTCATGTCCCGCATCGTCCAAAAATATGGCGGCACCTCCGTGGGTGACGTCGAACGCATCAAAAAGGTCGCCGAGCGTATCAAGGTCTCGCACGACGAAGGCCACGAAATCGTTGTCGTTGTGTCGGCCCGCGCCGGTGTGACCAACGAGCTCATCGCCCGCGCCAAGAATGTCTGCGAAAACCCGAGCGATCGCGAGCTCGACCAGCTCCTCGCCATCGGCGAACAGGAGACCATCGCTCTCACGGCGATGGCCTTGCAGGGTCTGGGCGTCGACGCGGTCAGCTATACCGGTGCGCAAGCCGGCATCTTTACCGACAAGTCCCATACCAAGGCCAAGATCAGGACAATCGATCCCAAACCGGTGGAAAAAGACCTTACGGCCGGCCGGGTCGTCATCGTCGCCGGTTTCCAGGGCATCAACGACGACGGGCAAATCACCACCCTCGGCCGCGGCGGCTCCGACCTCACCGCGATCGCCTTGGCGGCCGCCCTCAAAGCCGACAAATGCGAAATCTATACCGATGTGGACGGGGTTTACACCGCCGACCCGCGCGTCGTGAAAAATGCGCAGAAGCTGACGGAAATCTCTTATGACGAGATGCTGGAGCTGGCCTCATCCGGCAGCAAGGTCATGCAGTCGCGTTCGGTCGAATTCGCCAAGAAATATAACGTCATCTTCGAAGTCCGCTCATCCTTTAACCATAACCCAGGAACCACCGTGAAAGAAGAAGTCACCTACATGGAGCAAGTCGTCGTCCGCGGCGTGGCCGTGGACAAGGACCAGACCAAGGTCGTTGTCAGCAATATCCCGGACAAACCGGGTTCAGCCGCGAAGGTGTTTCGCACGCTGGCCGACGCGAACATCATCGTGGATATGATTGTGCAGAATGTCGGCCGCCACGGCATCGCCAATCTCACCTTTACCGTGCCGAAAGGGGATACCAAGAATGCGGTCAAGGCGCTCGAGCCGGTATTTAAGGCCATCGGAGGCGGCGAGGTGGCCGTGCACGACAAGATCGCCAAGCTCTCCGTGGTCGGCGTGGGCATGAAAACGCACAGCGGTGTCGCCGCGACGCTTTTCCAGGCGTTGGCCGATGTGGGCATCAACATCGAGCTGATCAGTACGTCCGAGATCAAAATCTCCGTCGTGATCGACTTAGAGCGTTCCGACGAGGCGGCCCGCGTCGCCCACGCGGCGTTCAAGCTGGAAAAAGCATAGCCAGTCCAGATGCCAGAAGGCAGATATCAGAGGGCAGAGAGCAGGATTCAGAAATTAGATGAGCGGACCGATAAACCATTTTTCTGATCTCATCGTTTATCAAAAGGCGTTCGCGCTAGGCATGCACATTTTTGAGCACTCGCAAGGTTGGCCAGCCGAAGAGCGTTATGCGCTAACCGACCAAGTTAGCCGCTCGTCGCGATCGGTCGGCGCGAATATCGCGGAAGCTTGGGCCAAACGGCGCTACAGCGCTCATTTTGTAAGCAAGCTTTCTGATGCTGACGCGGAACTTCACGAAACTGAACATTGGCTGATGTGCGCGCACAAGCAGGGCTATCTGACTCGCGATGATTTTAGTTCGCTTTCGGCCGAACTTACCGAGGTTGGCAAAATGCTGGGCAGTATGATACGCAAACCGGAATCTTTCTTGATCAAAGCTAATCCGCTTTCAACCGTCCCTTGATCTCTTTCCTCTGCCTTCCGCCCTCCGATCTCTGCCTTCTGTCTTCCATGAAATTCCTCTCCACCCGCGGCCAGACTCCGTCCATCGGCTTCTCCGATGCCGTCGCCACCGGCCTCGCGCCCGACGGCGGCCTGTTCCTGCCGGAAACGCTGCCGGACTTGAGCGGCGAGCTCGGCCGGTGGGCGAAGCTCGGTTATGACGAACTCTGCTTCGAGTTTCTCCGGCGCTTCGCGACCGATATGGACGAGGCCACCTTGCGCGCGATCATCGCTAAGTCCTACACCAAGTTTGACCACCCCGAGATCGCCCCGTTGGTGAAACTCGACGAGCGCACCTACGTCCTCGAACTGTTCCATGGCCCCACGCTCGCGTTCAAGGATTTCGCGCTCCAACTCCTGGGCAATCTCTATGAGCACCAGTGCGCCGTGCGTGGCGAGTCGATCAATGTCCTCGGCGCCACGTCCGGCGACACCGGGGCGGCCGCGATCCATGGCCTGCTCGGCAAACCCCGCACCACCATCTTTATTTTGTATCCCGATGGCCGGGTGTCGCCGCTGCAGGAGCGCCAGATGGCCTGCACCGGCGCGGCCAATGTCTTCGCTCTCGCGCTGGAAGGCTCGTTCGACCACGCCCAGGCCGCGTTGAAGAACGTATTCGGCGACCAGCCATTCCGCGTAAGTCACCGGCTTTCGGCCGTCAACTCCATCAATCTCGCGCGTGTCCTGGCGCAATGCGTTTATTATCTTTACGCCTGGCTGCGGCTCCCGGCCGCGGTGCGCGACAATCTCGAATTTGTCGTGCCCACGGGTAATTTCGGCAACGTTCTCGCCGGTTGGATGCTTCAGAAAATGGGTGTGCCCATCCGCACATTCAAGGTGGCGACCAACCAAAACGACATCCTCTGCCGTTTCTTCACTACCGGCGATTATCGTCTCGGTGAAGTGCGGCCGAGCTTCGCGCCGTCGATGGACATCCAGGTGGCGTCAAATTTCGAACGGTTTCTTTTCTACAGCCTGGACCGCGATCCGGCCCGCGTCCGCGAGGCCATGCAAACGTTCGCGACCACGGGCGAATATCGTTTTGAAAATTTCAACCCCGACACCTTTACCGCTTCGCGGTGTTCCGACGCGGAGATTCCGGACATTATCCGGCGTGTCCACCAGCGTTATCGTTACATCGTCGATCCGCACACCGCGTGCGGCTTCAAGGACCTCAGCCGCGACCGGGCCAGCGTGGTGCTCGCGACCGCCAGCCCGGCCAAGTTTCCCGACACCATCCGCCGGGCGATCGGCACCGCACCCACCCATGCGACCCTCGAAGCGCTGAAGTCCGAGCCCATCGTGAAATATCCCATGCGCGCCGATGTCGCAGCCATCAAGGCTTTCATCGAGCAGCATGCGGTATAGGGAGAGTAGCGAGCGGCGAGTGGCGGGTAGCGAGTAGGATCTATCGAGTCATTTGGCGTTTAGGCTCGATTCTTGTTATCTGCTACCTCTCATTTGCCACCCGTCACCTCTTACTTGCCACCTGTGACCTGCTCCTTGTCCTCTGTTGCTTGAGGCTTGGCTTTCTCCATTCGCCATTCGTCATTCTGAATTTGAATTCGTCATATTCCTCATGCCTTATCTTTTCAGTTACCGCCGCTATCGTCTGCCGCTGCGGGTCGCCGTGCGCACGGCGCATGGCGTGCTCGCCGAACGCGAGGGCGTGTTCGTCCGATTGGAGGACGAGGATGGCACGGTGGGCTTTGGTGAGGCGTCCGTGCTGCGTTGGTTTGGGACGGAGTCCGTGGACGATGTGGCGGCGGCGTGCGCAACGTTGGGCGCCCAGGTGACCGCTGACCAGATTGAAGCGGTGCCGGCGCGTTTGCCGTGCTTGCGGTTTGCCTTGCAGGCCGCGGTGGGGGCGCGCCTGCGGCAAGTTGCCCGGACGTACTTCCCGGTCGCGGCGCTCCTGCCGGCCGGGCGGCCCGTGCTTTCCCGGATTTCGCCGTTGGTCGAGGCCGGATTTCGCACGTTCAAATGGAAAGTGGGCGTGGGCGACCTCGAGGACGAACTGGCGCTGCTCGACGATGTCTGCGCCGCCTTGCCGGGCGGCGCGAAGCTGCGACTCGATGCGAACGGCGCATGGCAGCGGCGGCAGGCCGAACGTTGGTTGGAGCATTGCGCGGAACGGCCGGTGGAATTCGTCGAGCAGCCGGTCGCGGCCGACGCACGTGGCGCCGAGGATTTGCTGCGCGGGTTGGCGGACGATTTCCCCACCCCGCTGGCTCTCGATGAATCGCTGGCCGGCGATCGCGACGTGGAGCGCTGGTTGGCGACCGGTTGGCGGGGCGTGTTCGTGGTGAAACCGTCGCTGCTGGGCGATGCGACAAGCACCCTGGCCCGGCTGGCGGCGGCCAAGGCCAACGTGGTGTTTTCATCGGCGCTGGAGACGGCCGTCGGGGCGCGGGCCGCCTTGCATCACGCCTTTCAATGGCCGGGCGAGGCGTATGCGTTGGGTTTCGGAGTCTGGCCGTTTTTTGCCGATGCCCGGTTTGACGGCCCGGCCCTTGCGCCATTTTTGCGGACGGAAGATGTCGAAAAAATCAACCCGGAGGCGATATGGAACGCGCTGAGTTAGCCCGAATTCTCGGTGCGGGCGCGGGCGGCGATGCTCGCGACGTATTGGTCAGCGAAAGCGAACCGGCGCGGTTCATGACCGCCCTGGCGCAAGGGGCCGCCGGCCGCGGGAATGTCTTTCTCTGCGATCCCCAGTGGGGGAAAAATGATGGGTTCCAACTTGCAGGGTTGGCTCAATCGGAAATCGTAAATCATGAATCGGAATTCGGCCACGGCTGGCTGATGATCCCGTCCGGCGGCACGAGTGGCCGGCTGAAATTCGCCCGCCATGACCAGGACACGATTCGCGCGGCCGTGGATGGATTTAGGTCGCATTTTGGCGTTTCGCGGGCGAACGCGGTCGGCGTCCTGCCCTTGCACCATGTGAGCGGGCTGATGGCGTGGATGCGCTGTGCCCTGACGAGTGGCCAATTTTTGCCGTTGAGCTGGCCGGATTTGGCCGTGGGTCGGCGGCCGGTTCTCGCGGGGGAGGGCGAGTGGTTCATTTCGCTGGTGCCAACGCAATTGCAGCGGCTGATGGCGCAGCCGGAGGCTGTCGCATGGCTGCGCCGTTTCTGCGCGGTATTCCTGGGCGGCGGACCGGCCTGGCCGGAGCTGCTGGACCGTGCGGCAGCGGCCGGTCTGCGGTTGGCACCGGGTTATGGAATGACCGAGACCGCCGCCATGGTGGCTTCGCTGCGTCCCGAGGAATTTCTTAGCGGAGCCCGCAGCAGCGGCATGGCTTTGCCGCACGCGCGCATCGACGTGACGAAGGGGGAGACGTTGCGTATTGCGGGTGAATCGGTGTTCCGCGGTTATTTCCCGGAGTGGCGAGAGGATCGGATTTTTACGACCGACGATATAGGATCCATCGACGGGCGCGGCTACGTGCAAGTGATGGGTCGGCGCGACCGTATCATCATCACAGGCGGAGAAAAAGTTCAACCGGCCGACGTCGAGGCGGCGTTGCGGGCGACCGGCGAATTCGATGACGTGGCCGTGGTCGGCGTGCCGGACCCGGAGTGGGGGGAAGCGGTCGTGGCGTGTTATCCCGCGACCCAGCGGGCGGTGTTGGAGTGGCCGCGCAATTTACAAGGAAAGCTGAACAGCGTCCTTCTCGCGGAAAAGCTACAGGCCAAGACAGCGGATTTTAACCGCGAATGAATATGATGGGACAAGGCCGAACTGGGATTGTTTTTTGCCCCTTTAGTTGGTCGCGTTTCCAAAAAGAGTCCATCCGGCTTGACTGGATTCATTTTTTTGCGCGCTGTGGTTAGATGCAACGTTCAGTGGGTCTCGATTTGATGCGGGCCGTCGCGATTTCACTCGTTTTACTGCAGCACTTTCTCGATCTAGTCCGGATGCATTCGCCCTGGGTTATGCCGTTTTGCGGGTGGGCCTTGATTGGCGTAGATATTTTTTTTGCATTAAGCGGATTCCTTATAGGGAAAATTTTACTTGGATTGGGTTCTCATGTCACTGAGTTTCGGGCGTTGCTCGGATTTTGGACCCGTCGTTGGTTGAGAACACTTCCTGTCTGCTATGTCATGCTGCCGGCAAGATTGCTTATCATGATGGGATGTCTTCATTTGAGCTGGAAAGTCCTCCTTATTCTCCCGCGTTATTTCGTCTTCATGCAATGCTGGGCTTCGCCCTTTCACGGGGTTCCTTTTTTTGAAGAGACTTGGTCGCTCGCGGTTGAAGAATGGTTTTATCTTTTATTCCCTCTCGTTTGGGCGGGAACGACTTGCCTGGGGGTGAGATCGCTAAATGGGTTTGTCTTTGCCAGTGTCGCCATGCTGTTTTTGTCAAACGGCTTGAGATTTAACGCATCGCTTGGAAATCCGCCGAATTGGCTCGCCGGATTTTATATGGTGACAGTTTATCGCTTCGATAGCGTCGCCCTGGGCTTGCTCGCCGCGGCGCTCGATGCTACCCATGGGCGAATATGGGCGCGCTTGCGTTGGCCGGGTTTATGCCTCGGTTTGACGCTGCTCTGGCTGGATCGACATCAGACCATGGGAGCGACCTCTTTCGATAAAAACAAAAACGAGTTTTTGTATCGTTATTTGTGCATCGGGCATTTTCCTGTATCCGGATTGGGCAGTGCTCTGCTTCTGCCGTGGTTTGTCGGCGTAAAGAAACTGTTCTGGCTGCCCCTGCAAAATCTGGTCGGCATAATTTCTCGCTGGTCTTATTCGCTCTATCTGACACATGGCATGTTTGTCGCCCTGGCCTGGATTATGTTTAGCGCTCAGATTAAAAATTCGTCTTTTGGGGCTTGGATGACATTGGTTATCGTAAGTTGCCTCAGCTTTGTCCTGGCGGGCGTTTTGCATGAATGGATCGAAATTCCGGCTATGAACCTGCGCGAACGATGGAAACTCTCACGAAGAGCGAGCGCCACTCCGGTTGGTCTAATCGCACCGGCGGGACGGAGCCAAGGGACAGGTTGAAAATGTTTGTCGTATTCGGATAGATCGGACGCCGATTATATTATCTTTGAACGCAAAACGGCACAAAATTTAACTCGTAGAGACCGGATCCCGTCGGATCCCTTTTTTTTCCATTCTTTGCTGCAGCATTCTGCCCGCAAAAATTCCCGGTTTTTCAAGACCGATATACATCAGCCGGGAAATTATAACTGCGAATGGAAAAAGCAAAAAAACCAGTGTGGAAAAACCCGCCACTGGATTTGCCGGCACAAATTGCCAATGTCGCCCCATGATTGTTGCCAGCAGCATAATGAGAGGTGGTGACCGGACTCACGAACTTGGACCACTTACAATAAGAGACTGAGCGGGTTGTTGGTTGCTTCTGAGGGAGTGGTTGGGATTGGGAACAATGGCAAGCTCCCGACGGAGGGAAGGCCCGGCT
>JBEKQH010000062.1:0-7894 GCA_049519915.1 Opitutaceae bacterium | reverse complement strand
CGAGCGAAGCGACATCAGCCATCTCACATATATTTCTGCTCTTGTGAGATCCTTCGCCGGCGCTCTGGATGACAAATGGAGACACCAAGTTCATTGGCGCAACGAAGAATCCATTTGGATTCCGTTTTACCGAGACGCTCTGGATTCTTCCCTTCGTTCAGAATGACAAACGAAGTTTGAGCATACGCTTTGGTTTACCAGAAAAAACGCGCTCAAACCAGCGGACCAACGCTCATGGGTTGCCTGACCGGTTGAAAGCAAAAGACATGTGCATCCGGACGTGTATCTTTTCGCCGTTTTGGGTGCCAGGGATAAATTGCCATTGCGAGATCGCGTTCACGACCGCTTGCGACAAAATCGGGTCGGGCGACGAAGTGATCGTGGCAAAAACGACTTTGCCGCTTGGCGCCACGTCAAACACAACGGTCACTACCCCGACGATTTCCTTGGCTCGCGCCTCCGCGGGATAAACCGGATTAACCGTCTGGATGACTCGTGGCGGAATATAGATGCTGTTTTGGTCGGAGACCGGAGGCGGCTCGGCGTTATACGCGGGGTAAGGCGTAACGACGGGTGGGGGTGGAGACGCCGGCTGGGTGGCACAGGCGGAAAGTGCCGCCGACGCGCTCACCACGGAAATCAAGCGAAGGGTTCTCATCTTCTGACGGTCAAACGACGCTCTTGGACATCCAATCGCTCAGTTGGTTACGGTGAGATTTGTCGCAACGAGAGGTTCGTCGTCAATCTCGATGAGGATGGAATAGTCGCCGGGCTGGGGAAAGTTCAGGTTGCGGATTTCGTTGATGAGATTGATGCGTTGGAGCGGGCCGGGCGATTCGAACGGGCGTTCGAGCAACTGGGTCATCCCGGTGGGATCGCGGCCCATCGAAATGCGGATGTTGTGCGGGCCGGCCGTGCAATCGGTGAGGGTGAGAAACCAGATCATGAACGGGTGGGTGACCGGAAAGCGGTGGGCCTTGATGTTCGAAAAAACGCCGAGAATGGTGTGCTTGCCCGAGGCGGGATCGATATGCACGCCGTCGCAGGTCAGCCAGACGAGAAGTTGGGGCTTTGATTGCATGGGGTAAGTTGGGCGGCCCGCGCGGCGGGGCGCAATTCATTTAAGAGACGTTTTTCAGCGGGCCGAGAGGAGTTGGGGCGCGAGTCGCACAGATAATTTTGCCGTCATTCCGAGTGAAGCGAGGAATCTCGATCCGCTGCGTAACCCAATCGCTTACAAAAGGAGATTCCTCGCTTCACTCGGAATGACAAAAACAATATCCACCTATCGTGCCTATCGACCCTCACTCTCTTCGTCATGAGCTGGCGGCTTATCCGCCGTGGTTTGTGGCCGTTTGCGCGGTGATCGCAGGGGTCTTCTTGCTGTGGCTCGCGGGCAAGGTTCTCAAATGGAGCGTCATGGTCATCGCGGCGATTCTGTTCATCTTGGGCGGCGCAGCTTTGGTGTGGCTGGTCTGGCGATGACGGGCCACATGTTTGACTTGTCAGCTTTTGGCCGGGGCACTATGGCTTTACGATGAAGTACGTATTTGTCACGGGCGGTGTGGTTTCCTCGCTGGGCAAAGGTCTGACGGCGGCGGCGCTGGGCGCGCTGCTCGAATCGCGCGGGCTGACGGTGCGCATCCAGAAATTTGACCCCTATCTCAACGTCGATCCGGGCACGATGAGCCCGTTTCAGCACGGCGAGGTTTATGTGCTGGAGGATGGCGCCGAGACGGATCTCGACCTCGGCCATTACGAGCGGTTTACCAGCGGGAAGCTTTCCCGCTTGAACAACCTCACGTCGGGCCAGGTTTATGAAAGCGTCATCCAAAAGGAGCGGCGCGGCGACTATCTGGGCGCGACGGTGCAGGTCATCCCGCACGTCACCAACGAAATCAAAGACCGTATTTCCGCGGCGGCCAAGGACGTCGACGTGCTCATCACCGAGATCGGTGGGACGACGGGGGATATCGAAGGCCTGCCGTTCCTGGAGGCCCTCCGGCAGTTTGCGCTCGAAGTCGGACCGCGCGACGTGATTTTTATGCACGTGACGCTGGTGCCGTTTCTCAATGCCGCGGGCGAACTGAAGACCAAACCCACGCAGCAATCCGTGGCCAAGCTGCGCGAGATCGGCATCCAGCCGCACGTCGTCATTTGCCGTTGCGACCGGCCGCTCGAAACGAGCTTGCGCGACAAGATTTCAATGTTCTGCAACGTGCCGATGAAGGCCGTCATTGAGTGCCGCGACGTCGAGCACTCCATTTATGAGCTTCCGCTGGCGCTGCAGAAGGAAGGCATGGACGACCTCGTGCTGGAGCTCTTCGGGCTCAAGCTGCCTCTGCCGGTTAAGAACATCTGGGAGGAAATCGTCCGCCGCCTCCTCACGCCGGCGCACGAGGTGAGCGTCGGGGTGGTCGGAAAATATATCGAACTGCAGGACGCCTACAAATCGGTCTACGAATCGCTCACGCACGCGGGCATCGCGAACAATTGCCGCGTGAACGTCGTCCGGATCGACGCCGAGGATTTGGAGAAGAAAAACGGGCTGGCCCAGCTTCGCGGTCTCGATGGCATCCTGGTCCCCGGCGGTTTCGGAGACCGCGGGACCGAGGGCAAGATCGCCGCGGCGCGCTACGCCCGCGAAAAGAATGTTCCTTACTACGGCCTTTGCCTCGGCCTGCAGATTGCCGTCATCGAATTTGCGCGCAATGTCCTTAACCTGGCCCACGCGAACAGCACCGAGTTCGACCTCAAAACCCCGCATCCCGTCATCAACATGATGGAAGAACAGAAAAAGATCATCGACAAGGGCGCAACCATGCGTCTGGGCAGCTACGAGTGCGCGCTTACGCCCGATACCCGCGCGCACAAAGCCTACGGCAGGGCCAGCATCCGCGAGCGCCACCGCCACCGCTACGAGGTCAACAACAGCTACGTCGGCCAGTTTCAACGCGCCGGCCTGATGGTGAGCGGCATCAATCCTCGCCGCAACCTGGTCGAAATCGTCGAACTGAAGAACCACCCTTGGTTCTTGGGTGTGCAATTTCACCCCGAATTTCAGTCGAAGCCCAGCGCGCCGCATCCGCTTTTCGCCGCATTTATCGCCGCGACGATAAAATTCAAACGCGGTGGGAAAAGTCATTCAACGCCTAGGCGCAAAGGCGCAAAGAAGTGATGTCCGATTCTCGCGTCGTTCGGAATTCGCCCTTTTCATTGCCACCCATTCCATGATTTTCGATCGGAAAAAACTGCTGCTCGTTGCCGGCCCCTGCTCGCTGGAAAACGAGCGGGTTTGCCGAGCGGTCGCGGAAAGGCTGGTCAAAATCGGCCGGGCCCAGCCCGAGCTGCGAATCGTCTTCAAAGGCTCCTTCGACAAAGCCAATCGCACGTCGCTTGCCGGTGGACGCGGCACCGGTCTCGACGCGGGTTTGGAGCTTCTGGCGATGGTGAAGCGAGATTATGGCTTCCCGGTGTTGACCGACGTCCATGAGACGCAGCAAGTGGCGCCGGTCGCCGCCGTTTGCGACGTCGTGCAAATTCCGGCGTTTCTTTGCCGTCAGACCGACCTGCTGCTCGCCGCCGCGGCCAGCGGCCGCGCCGTCAACGTGAAGAAAGGCCAGTTCCTTTCTCCGCAGGAGATGCCCTTTGTGACGGGCAAATTGCGCCAGGGTGGGGCCAAGGAGATTTGGCAGACCGAGCGCGGCACGACCTTCGGTTACCAGAATCTCGTGGTGGACATGCGTTCCTTCGCCCTCATGAAGCAAAACGGATTTCCCACGGTTTTTGACGCCACCCATAGCGTGCAGCTGCCCGGTGCGGCCGGTGGGAAAAGCGGCGGCCAGCGCGAATTCGTTCCACCCCTGGCCCGCGCCGCGCTCGCGGCCGGCGCCGATGGGCTATTTATAGAAACGCATCCGAAACCCGAGCGGGCGATCAGCGACGGCGCCAGCCAAATTCCGCTCGCCGAGATGCCGGAGCTCATGGCCCGTTGCCTGGCGATTTGGAAAGCGGTGCGGGAGTAGGCCCCGGCCCGATTTTAGGCGGCGCTGCTGCGTCAAACCGGCGCGGTGGTCCGCCCTCTCCCTCTTGACCAATAGGCTTTCGGCCTCAAAACTTCTGCAAAAATCCTGTATTATGGAAACGTTTCTTATCGACGTGCCCATGCCTTCGATGGGCGCGACGGTCAATGAACTCACCGTCATCGACATCAAAGTGCAGCCGGGCGCGCGCGTAGCCAAAGGCGAGAAGATCGCCGAGCTGGAAAGCGACAAATCCGTTTTTGAATTTGAGGCGCCCTGTGACGGCGTCGTCACCGAAATTAAGAACCGCGCGGGCGATATCGTGGCCAGCGGCGCCCCGTTCATGTCCATCCAGACGGCCGATGTGAGCCTGCGGCACCTTGAGGCGAAGGGTGTTGAAAAGCGGAAAGCGGAAGGCGGAAATCTGGAAACTAGAGGCCAGAAATCAGATAGCAGAGGGCAGAGATCGGAGGCGGAAAATGAAAAGCCTAAGGCGCAAATTCTAAGCGCCACGGCCTCTCGTCTTTCGCCTCCCGCCTCCCGCCTTCAGTGGACGCCGCGGGCGCGCAAGCTGGCGGAGGAAGCCGGCTTGGTCCCGGCTACGCTCATCGACCTCGAAGGCACGGGCCCCGGTGGCGTTGTTTCGGGTGACGATATCACGCATTACCTCGAAAAGCATAAGAATGGCATGTCCGCACCCAACGCGTCCCTCGGCGATGAGGGTTCGGCCTCGGCTCCGGCCGGCTGGGATCCGCGCGCGGTCGAGACGGTTTGCATCGCGGGCGTCGGCTACGCCGTGCCGAAAGCCGTGATGCCCAATAGCGAGCTGTTGAAGGAATTTCCCGACAAGACCGAGGCGGAAATCATCAAGCTCACCGGTATCCGCGAGCGCCGGTATGCGGCCGAGGGCGAGACTGCCACGGGTTTTGCCGTCGAGGCGGTGAAACGCGCCCTCACGCAAGCGGGCATGGACGTGAGCCGGATCGAGGGCATTATCATGGCCACGCTGTTGCCGGACCAACCGGTGCCTTCCATGGCCAGCTCGCTGGCCAAGCAGCTCAATATCCCGCGGGTGCTGGCGTTCGATCTCAACGCCGCCTGTGCCGGATGGCTCTATGCGCTCGAGGTGGGTCGCGCGTTTATCCGCAATGGCACGGCCAAGAATCTCATCGTGGTCACGGCCGAGCTGCTCTCCCGCATCACCAACCCGCAGGACCATAACACGGCGTTTCTTTTTGGCGACGGCGCGGGCGCAGCCATTCTCACCGACGCACCCGGCGGCCATCGGCTCGGCCGGATGGCGCTCTCGGGCGACGCCACCCAATTTACGGCGATTCAGCGGCCCGGCGGTGGCGCCACGCGGCCGTTTCCGGCCCCGGGCGGGCATGACCGTTGCGAGTTTTATTTGCAGATGAACGGAGCCGCGGTGTTCCGTCACGCCGTCATCGCTTTCGCCGATCTGATCGAGGCGACGCTCCTGCGCCACAAACTAAAACCGGGCGATATTGCGTGGATCGTGCCGCACCAGGCCAACGAGCGAATACTCCGGGCGGTGGGTAAACGGGTCGGCATTCCCTTCGAGAAATTCGTCGTCACCATCGCCAAATACGGGAACACCAGCGCGGCCTCCGTCTCGATGGCGCTCGGCTGGGCGTCGCAGGAAGGCATTTTTCGCGAGGGCGACAAGATCATCTTCTGCAGTGTCGGCGCCGGCATGACCTTTGCCGGCGGGCTGCTGGTCTGGTAGGAATCCCGCACCCCAATTTTCACCATACGCCCCCAAGCCAAGCTGCTCGGCTAGCAGCCCGTCGGGCTTCGCCCACGGGCTGCTAAACAAATGGCTCCGCCATTTGGGAGACCGATCAATAATTTTGTCGGATTCGGTGGATGGTTTTGAACCTTGGCGCGAGGCTTGCGTCAGAGAGGCATGCCCGCCCGCTATGCGACGGTGGACCGTGAAACTGCGATAACACTCCGAAAGTTGACATGGGCCGTGCCGGAGTTGAAAAACAGGATGCCGACCACAACCCGGGACTTTTTGATCAGCGCACGGGCGAAAACCCAAAAAAACCTCCGCATCTGCCAGTCAGTTCCAAAATGGCGGAGCCATTTTGGTTTTAGCAGCGTGGAGGCAAAGCCCGACACGCTGCTAGGCCAGGCACGCCTTGAATCCGTCGGTGAGCGCGGCGCGGTCGAGGTTTTTTCCGATAAAGACGAGCGTATTGGCGCGCGGACCGGTACTCCATGGGCGGTCGAACTTGGCATCGAAGAGCATGTGAACCCCTTGGAAAACGAGGCGTTTGTCCGAGCCTCTGACGCTGAGCACGCCTTTCATGCGGTAGATATCGCCGCCCTTGGTGCGGAGGAGCTCGCTGATCCAATCGTTCAACCGCTTGGGGTCGAGATCGCCCGGCGAGGTCAGGCCGACGCTGGTGACGTCGTCTTCGTGCGAATGGGTGTGTGCAAAATCTTGCTGCCAGGCCGGGCGCACATTTTCGCCCACGACCTGGAGATGGAGCGGGTCTTCGCCGCAACCTTCGAAGGTCATGTAGAAACCGGGCTGGTCGATCTGCAATTTGTAGCGGCCCTCGCCGTCGTTGAGCAGAAGACGTTGCAGCGTACCGCCCGGCGCAAAGGTGTCGCCCGGTTTCACCCGATTTTCCCAGTCGGCAAAAACCAGCGCGCCCACGTCGCGGGCCATCGCGAGGTCTTTTTCGTCGAGCGACTTTACGGGTAAAATGACCACGTCGAGTTCGTTGGCGTTGCCGTGGTGGTGGTGTTCATGCGCTTCTTCGGGTTCATGATCGCTGTGTTCGTGACCATGGCCGGGTCCATGTTCGTCACCATGCTTGGGGTGAGCCTCGTGCCCGCAATGTCCGATCAGGAGCTCGTGGGTACCGGCGGGGAGCGCGTAAACGCCCGCCCATTCGAAGGGGTACTGCGGCTGCATGAACTGCGGGTCGAGTTCATTGGCGCGTGAGAGATTGAAGCCGCCGACGTCGAGCACGGCGGACAATGGAACATTGCAATTCTGCGCGCGATGGACCTTGGCGGCGGCGTTCATTTTGCGGATGCGCGCTTCGAGCGAATCGAGCTCGGCGGGCGGAACGAGATCGGTTTTGTTGAGAATCAGCACGTCGGCAAAAGCGATCTGCTTTTTGGCTTCGGGCGAATCATCAAGATGCTGCCAGATGTGCTTTGCGTCCACCACCGTGACGATGCTGTCGAGACGGAAGCGGGCGCGCATTTCGTCGTCGGTGAATAACGTTTGGGCGACGGGACCGGGATCGGCGAGGCCGGTGGTCTCGATGAGGATGCCGTCGAGGCGGTCCTTGCGCTTCATCAGGCGGCCGAGGATGCGGATGAGGTCGCCGCGGACGCTGCAGCAGATGCAGCCGTTGTTCATTTCGAAGAGCTCCTCTTCGCTCGAAACGACCAGCTGGTGGTCCACGCCGACTTCGCCGAACTCGTTTTCGATCACCGCGAGCTTCTTGCCGTGCTGCTCGGTGAGGATGCGATTGAGCAAGGTGGTTTTGCCGGCGCCGAGAAAGCCGGTGAGGACGGTGATCGGAATGGAGGGGTCAGGCATGGGAAGAGGCGAAAAAAACTTAACCGGACTTAAAACCGGAATTAAACCACAGATCACACGGATAGACACGGATGATCAGAAACCATCTGTGCCTGTCGGTGTAATCCGTGTTAAAAAGAATTCAGGCTGAATAGGTTCATCAAGAAAGGCGGCGATGCAACTCCTTGAACATCCAACATCCAACGCCCGACATTCAAGGCGAATGCTGAACGTCGAGCCACCCCTGCCCAACCACTAGTTGCGGCCGGTCGTCTGGGCGCGGCGGCGTAGAACGATGAAACGA
>JBEKQH010000061.1:0-7992 GCA_049519915.1 Opitutaceae bacterium | reverse complement strand
ATTCAGCAAATTGACCGTGTAGTAAGTGCGCCAGTCCGGGTCGCCGGCCTGCACGACGGGATAGAGGTTGGCGACGGGCCAGGGATTGTTCACGCCGACGCCCCACATGAAGCGCAAGGCGGTGCGGGCGCGCGTGAGATCGAGCAAGTTCACAAAAAAAGCGAGGAGATTGCCCAGCACGTCGCAGCGCCAGTTGAACGAGAAAGGGGTGATCTCCGCGAGCAGGTACTGCGTGTCGCCGAGGTCGAATTGGCGGTCGGCAAAGCGGTAGGGACGCGCTTCACCGGACAGCGGCAGGGTGGTCGGCCAGAAGAGGCTGAGGATGCGGCCGCGGATGCTCTGCGACCAGCGCAGATAGTCGGCGGCCCGCGTGAATTCGCCCTGAAACTCGAGCAGCCGGCCGTAACAGACGTTGGCGCGAAACCAAAGCACTTCGTCGTAAAGGACGTTGTAGCTGCGGCCGAAGAGATCGGTCCAATCGCCGGCCTCGGGAATCTCCAGCAGGCCGTCGTTGTTGCTATCGTGCGCGCTGAGCCAATTCATGGCGGTTTGCAGGCGCGCGCTGTGATGGCGCAGAAAGTCGAGATCGCGGGTCTTGGCGATATACTCGTAGAACGCGATGATGACCCATAGGCCGCTGTCGATCGCGCAAATGTGGCCGACCCCGGCATAATCCGCCGCGCCGTCGTCGATCCGGATGTTGGACGGGATTTGTCCGGTCGGCGACGTGGCGTCGAGGAGCGTGTCGAGCGTGCGGCGCTGGGCCGCGCGCACCTCGGGGTCGTCAAGCTCGAGCGTGGCGATGGTCGTAAAGGCGCCGTCGCGTCCCCATACGCTCCGATAATTGGCGTCGGTGCCGGTGACGACATTGTCGTCCAGCGAGCAGGCCGAAAAACCGAGCGGCGTGATGTTTTTTTTCAACGCCACCAGGGCTTTTTGATAGGCGAGAAGCAGGAAACGTTTTTCGTCCTCCGTGAGCGGACCGAGCTGCGTGCCGGTGAAGAGCATGCGAAAGCTCGGTTCCATGTCTTCGCCCGAGATTTCATTCTGTCCGGCGCCGGGCGGGCGGGTGATCACGCCGAAATGCCGCAGGCCGTCGAGCACGCCGTCGGCCATGACCAGACGCGACGTGTAGGTGGGGAGATCGACGGTGGCTTCAAACAGCTCGGGCTGGGCGTTTTCGACGATGATCCGGCGCACGCCGGGCAATTGGAACAGGCTGCTGTCGTTGCCGGTGTCACCCGCGACGAGCACCTGATCGAGCGGGATATGGAGATGGCCGCAGAGCCAATGGACGGCGCCGCCCTTGGTGGCGTTGGCCGGCAGAAGGTCGAGGTCGCGGCGGCTGGAATAAACCACCTTCACCCGCAGGCCGCTTTCGGTCAGGCGCAGCTCGAGCGCGCGAATCATTTCGGGGGAGGCGTCATCAAGAAACCAGCTCGACTTGAAGGCGTGCTGAAATTCGGGCGGCTGGGGGCGCAGGCCGGGAATGGCGCCGGCGATTTCCTGCACGCGTTTGAGATCCCAGTAGGCGGAAAGATGTTGGTAAAACTCCTCGATCATGCGCTCGCGGCGCTCGTCGAAGATCTGCGTGCCGACGCCGCCGATATAATAATCCGGCACCGGCAGCACGTCGTCGATGACCAGGCGGCGCATGTCATCGACCAGCCGGCCGCTATTATAGACGAGCAGCGGGCGCCGTCGGACCGGGATTCTCTCCCAGGCGGTGCGGAATCGTTGCGAGGCCTCAGGATTGCCGACGAGCGTGCCGTCGAGGTCGGAGCTAAAGAGGCGGAAGAGGTGGCTCTCAGCCATGTTTATGCAGTGGGAAACCGTCCAGGGACGCCAATGGCCGAAGCCAGAGCGAAAATCCAAGTGACGCACGAGAAAAACCCCAAAGGCCAAACTCCAAATCCCAAAGAAATCTCAAATGGAGTCGAAGAGCTTGAGCGGCAAATTTTTTTTGGCGTTTGAACATTGGCGTTTGCGATTGGCCCGGGCCAACCTGCCCCACTCTTGGCGTCCATATCAATCTGCGGGATCGGTCTCAGCTATCCATACGCTAGTCTCCGTCATTCCACGGTTCGTCCCATTCGGTATCGGTGAAGGCGAGGGCGGCGGCCCGGTCTTCGACCAGACTGATGAGCTGCTGGGCGATGCCGGTCCATGTGAACAGGCTGCGCGCCTTGTGCGCGCCCATGCGCGAAAGCCGGACCCAGAGCCGGCCGTGCTTGAGCACGTGCACGATGGAAATGCCGAGATCTTCGCGATCGAACGCATCGGCGTAGATCGCATGGCGCCCGTAGGTGACGGCCCGATAGAGGCCGCCGTGGGTGGTGATCACCGTTGGCGTGCCGCAGGCCATGGCTTCGATCGCGGTCATGCCGAACGGCTCATAGCGGCTGCTGAGCACGAAGACATCGGCGGCGCGATAATAGTCGGCGAGGTCCGCGTCGGCCACGTAACCGCCGAACTTGACCTTGCCGCCCAACTCGCGCCGGGCGACGAGGGCCCGCAACTCGTCGAATAACGTCTGCTCCTTGGCCGTGAGCTGCGTGCCGCCGATCGCCAGGTGGAGCACGGCGTCGGGAATGCGCTGCGCGACCAGCGTGAACGCTTCGATGAGCAGGTCATAGCCCTTGTTTTGCGCCAGCCGGCCGATGGCAAGCACGACCCGCCCCTCAAAACCTAGGCGTTGGCGGATGGCCTGGCGCGACGGGGCGCTCACCGGATAGAACCGGGTGTCGTCGTAGCCGGGCGGAATCATGTGCGTGCGCTCCGGCAGCATCCCATAGTCGTCGACGATCATGTCGCGCTGCGACGGGGTGGTGGCGATGACCGCCTCGCACGTGCCGTAGAGCAGGGTCTCGTGGCGGATGCGTTCGGTGAAATTATATTTCTTCTCGAAATTCGCCCTGTCGTCCGGCGCATCCTGTTCCATGAGCTTCTTTTTCCAGAGGCCAAGCGAGTGCGGCGTGTGCACATGCGGCACGTCGAGCGCCTCGCTCAGGCGTTGGGTGGCGTAGCCGGCATCCCAGTAGTGGCTGTCGAAGAAATGATACTTAAGCCCGCGCTTCTTGATGAAGCGCAGCGCATGCTCCGACCACTCGCCGAGATGGTGGTAAAGGTATTCCTTGCCGATAAAATTTTCTCCGTCGCAGGGCATTCGGATGACGCGCACTTGGTCGCCGATGAGGTCAAACGGGGGCTGGTCCTCGAAGCGTCGCGTCCAGATGTCCACCTCGAAGCCGAGTTGGGCCAGCTTCTTCGACAGCTCGAGCACATAGACGACCTGCCCGCCCGTGTCGGCCGCGCCGAGCGGCGGCTCAGCTGCGACATAACCGTGCGTGGACACCATGCCGATGCGAGGGAGGGTGGAATCGAAATTGGGCTCGGGCATAAGAGGAGGGCCGGCATGATCGCGGTCGCAAAATCCGGCCGCGGTCGAACATTCGGGCGGGTTGGACACCCCGCCCTGGGCAGAGTTCGCCGCCCAGGCGAGAAATACCGACCGGGATGGCGAAGCGCGCTTGTTTCGACGCGGAGCCCAAATACGTCCAGTTTAGCGAACGCTTCTTTTGGGGAACCCGTCTCCGTCTTTATTTTCGGGGCAGACCCTTCGGCGTTGTGTCGATCGTCTTGCGGGGCGTAAGAAAGAAAACGTAAGGCTTAGGCACTCCGAATTGAAGCCGGTCGCGGAATGGCCCATAGTAGGGGTCTATCTTGTAGGCGCCGTAGGTCGTATAATTATGACTTATGATGGTGTGGAATTGTTGGGCGGTAAAAAGACCTGGAACAAGAAGCAAACTGTCGTAGCGACGCTCACTGATCGCCGTGGCCAAATTTTTAAGGTAATCCCGACAATGAACGCGCAAGGTGGTGACCCGCGGGCCGCTCCAATCGCCGTTGAATACTCACTTTGCGCATTATCAACGGTGATCGAGCTGCCCGGGGGAACCAGCGGCTCGAAATAGGGATCCACGTATCCGCGCGGATGTTCAGCCACCAGCTGGCCCAAGATAATCCAGTCAGCCGACGTCTGGACCGGCGGAAGGGGTGGTCGTAGCCAAAGTAGAACCGCGAGATTCAAGCAAGGCCAGATTAGGTTCGACGCCGGTCGGCTCATGGCCCCCAGGGCCAACAAGGGCAGCAACAGATGCCAGAAATAGGTCAGGTAAGCGCCTCCATGCCATGAAAGCAATCCACTCAAAACCGTCAGCGCCACGAGCGCGCCGAAATCATACGGGCCGATCAGCAATGATTTTGGGAGAAGGGGGGCGTCGAACGACCATTGGAGCCGTATCGTCCGGTAATTCCTCCAAATCAGCTGCGCGGTAGCGCCGGCAAAGAGGCCGAAGGGGAACGGAACAAGAAGGATGAAATCTTTCCATTGGTGCAGACCGAAGACCAGAGAAAAGGTTGTCGTGATCTTATTGATCGTGAAGGTCTCAAAGAAATAATAGGGGTAGCGGGAGTGGATGAGCCACAGGCCGGGAACGAAAAGCGCAAGAGCTCCGAGAGCATAACCAATCCCGGCTTTTTTGGAACGGAACAGGAATAAATAGCTCCCGATCCCACCCACGGCCAGAACGCAATAGGGTTTAGTCAGGACGGCCAAGAATGAGAGCAGAATGGAGAAAAAAAGCGCCCCATACGTGAAGTCGCCGGCGACGACCGTCACCCAGGCGAGAGTATAAAGCAGGCAGGCCAAGATATCGGGGCCGGCGGCGAGGGATGGACTGCTGACGAAAAGGGCATAGACCAAACCGAGACCGAATATACGCAGCGAAAGGGCTCCCCCGCTTGAACCTAAGCAGAGCACAAACAAAAGAAGCCCGAGGTAGAAGGTGTTAGCCAGGCGAAGACTGACGTATTCGGAAAACGGCAAATAAGCACAAAAAGGGGCGGCTCCCCAGAGGTAACCTATGCCGTATACATTGGTATACTTAGGGATGCTTTCGAGCGTGTAAGGACGGGCGGCCTGGAGGTCGAGATACCCCCTGGTATCAATGACGAAGGCCGATTCCCTGAGGGTGAGGGGTTCCGAGGACCACAGCGCTCTCCAGTGAACCTGTCCATAATAGCCCGCGATCGCGAGCAGGAGGAGAACAAGCAGGCCCTTAAGAAAACGAGACAAATCGTTCGTCATGATGTGCGGAAGAGCCGTGGGCGGACGGGACTTGAAAGGCGGACGGTGTTCAAAGGAAGGGAAAACTGGAGCCTCGGGACGTAGATCGTGGGCGCCTGGGTAAAGCTGGATCTCGTCCTTGGCAACGCCTGCTGAAAAGGGATCCTCTTTCGCGCTCTGTGCGACGGTTTTTGCCCCGGCGACAAAGGATCAACCAGAGAGGGTGCGCCGCCCTCTCGGCCGGATTGGCGAACTCAGCGCGTTGCGTAATGCCCGGGGCCGGACTCGAACCGGCACGGCCTTTCGGCCAAGGGATTTTAAGTCCCCAGCGTCTACCATTCCGCCACTCGGGCGCGCGCATCGAGTCATCGTTGGCGGTCCGAGCCATGAGCGTCAACCATGCCCTTATGTTTTCCGGCCCTCCGTGGAAATGGACCTTGCCGGAGGAGGAGGCGAAGCCCAGCCTGGCGAGAGTGAAAATAGGCTTTTTCGGCGGCAGTTTCGACCCGGTCCACTTCGGCCATTTATGCGCCGCACAAGATGCCTGCGAGCAGCACCGGCTCGATCGGCTGATCTTTGTGCCGGCGGCGCAAGCCCCGCTCAAACCTCATAAGACGCAATCTTCCGCCGAACACCGATTGGGGATGTTGCGGGCGGCCTTGAATGCAGATTCTCGTTTTGAGATCTCCGATTATGAGCTGCGCCATGGGGGTGTCAGCTACACAATCGAGTCCGTCCGCTATTTTCTCACGCAGTTTCCGCGGGACCGGCTCTTTTGGATCATTGGCGGCGACCAGGTCGCGCAATTGCCTTTATGGAAGGACATTCGCGAACTTATCCAGTTGATTGAATTTATATCCATTGGCCGCCCAGGGCAGACGGGGACGGTGGCCCCCGACCTGCCGGGACTGCGGCTGCATGGTTGCGCGGGACATTTGCTCGAGATAAGCTCGACGGAGCTACGCGACCGGGCGAGGCTCGGGCTGCCGCTCGATTATTTCGTGCCGCACAAGACGGTTGTGTATATCAAGGAAAACGGCCTCTATCGCCAGACCACATGAAAAAATCCGCCCAACTGAACGGCGCCTTGAAACTGGCGCAGCTTTGCTGCCGCGCGCTGGCCGAAAAAAAGGCCGAGGATTTGCGCGTGCTGGACGTCAGTGCGCAGTCCTCGATCACCGATTGCCTGGTGCTGGCAACCGCAACGTCCGAACCGCACCTGCGCGCGCTGCGGGTCGAATTGGAGAAGGTGCTTGATGGGGCGCGCATGCAGATACTCGGGATCGAATCGTCCCAGGAGAGCGGGTGGGCGGTCGTAGACGCCTTCGACGTGATGGTGCATCTATTTACCCCCGAAACCCGCGCGCATTTCGCCCTGGAGAATCTGTGGAAGGACGCGGTCGAAGTGCCCGCGGCAAAGCTGCTCGCAGTAACGAAAGCCAGAGGGAAACCCCCTAGGAACGCAAAACCGGGCCCGAGTAAATAAAGCTATCAGATTGCTATAGCGTATGATATATCAGGGTCGAAAACGTCCTTTGCCAGCGGGGTGTTTTTTATAACTCATCTTTTAGTAACAGATTAAGTTGTGTCTCCGGATCTTGCAAGTGAGTGTATATAAATAGAATAAAATAGATATCAATTGGATCTTGGTGCGCAGACTGCAAAGCGACAACGTCTGACCGGTCGGCCGACGACTTTGACTTGTGTTTATGCCTAAAAGTGGTTGTATGGCTTCACTCGCTTTGACGAGAAAATATTATTATTGTTATCCTTATTCCCCATGAATCATGAAAACTCTATGTCGCTCCGCCGGGGCCTTTACCCTGGTGGAAATTATGATCGTTACAACTATCATCGGAATGCTGGCGGCGTTGGCGGTTCCGGCGTTTTATGCTTCGCGTCAGCTTTCACGGCAGAAGGCAATTACGAACAACCTTCGCCAACTGGCCGCGGCCGCGCAGCAATATATGCTTGAGCAAGGGGTCTCTCAGGCCGATTTCAGCGATCTGGTCGGGGAGGGCACATCCTATTATATCAGGGATATGGCCACGGTGTGTGGAGAAGATTACACCGCGGCCGGCTGCAGTCCCGTCACGAATGGGACCACCCAGATAAGTGTGAGTGCGGTCGTTATTACAGTTACCTATGATCTTTGACCGGCCCACGCCGCCAAAAGAGCCGCCCGGCCCCATTGTTTTTCAGCTTTAGAATGCAAATGAATTTAAACTCACATTTCGACGGCACAGGTAGGTGGACAGCACGGCTATGTTTCCCGGCAAAACCACCCGAATCAAAAGTGGCCGGATTTTTTCTTGGGGCCGAGTTTCCGCGCATTATACTTGCATATGGCATGAGGGGATCGCCTTAATGCATATTCGTATATTTTTCGCAATTTTATCGAAAATTTATGCTTGTATCACTGCAATGGTGGGTCTTTACTGCAGGGAAGATCGCTCACTGTCGTGAGCTTTGTTAAACGAATGTAAACGCGATTATTAATCAATCATACAAAACTTCATCCATCATGAAAAAATACCAGAAATTCAGCACAAAAGGTTTCACTCTCGTTGAAATTATGATCGTCGTGGTCATCATCGGCCTGTTGGCCGCGATGGCCATTCCGGCCTTTACCAAGGTGCAATATGCATCGCGGACCAAGGCTATCACTAACAATCTTCGCCAGTTGGCTGCGGCTGCCCAGCAGTACATGCTTGAGCAGGGCGTCGCTCAGGCCGGCTACTCGGACCTCGTCGGCACGGGCACCAACTATTACCTCAGGGATATTCAGACTGTGTGCGGTGAAGATTATAC
Organism: Opitutaceae bacterium; assembly: GCA_049519915.1. Lineage (GTDB taxonomy): Bacteria > Verrucomicrobiota > Verrucomicrobiia > Opitutales > Opitutaceae > DASRHD01. Next base: position 53 of record JBEKQH010000061.1, on the reverse strand, counting down.
CACGGCGACCTCCAGCCCGATCACCAACACCATGACGCAAATCAGCGCGACCT
>JBEKQH010000060.1:0-8022 GCA_049519915.1 Opitutaceae bacterium | reverse complement strand
ACTGGCACCCAATGCCACCGTCTGGCTGACCGGCTGGACCGTGACAACGGGAGCATTGGCGATCACCGCCAGCACCGCACCGCAACTGGTAGCCGTGCCAGCGACATTGGCCACCACAGCCGTATAAGTCCCGGCATCGGCCGAGGTGACATGGGCGAGCGTGAGCGTCCGACCCGTGGCTCCGGACAGATCGGTGCCATTTTTTTGCCATTGAACCGTCGGAACGGGCGTACCGTTCACGGCCACAGCAAAAGTGATGTTCCCACCCGGCGACACCATTTCGCCGGACGGCTGGGCCGTGATCACGGGCGCGGACAATAAACCGGAAGTTGTGGAAACTTCCGAGGTCTCCAAATCCGTTCCGGTAGTTTGCGCATAGGCCGGGAAGCTTGCGACGTACGAAAGGACGGCAAGGGTGGCCAGAAAAGCGACAAGGCTTTCTGGTGCGCGAGGCATGGAGTCCTTAAGGGTTCTCGGCCGCATTCTCATTCGTAGGGTGTTATATTCAGAGAGGTAGTTGTCGGAAAACTTTCGCTCCAATGCAAGTGCCAGCATGCCCCTATTTCTTCATTTTACACGACCTTCCCATTAGCATGGTTTCCCCCATCAGTGGTGTTATTTAGTGATACTTTTTTTATCATTCGCTTGGTCGAATGATAAAATAATCAGGTCTTTTATAGTTTTTTAATAAACCCGTTTTAAGACATTGCATTGAGACGCCATCGTCGACACACGGCCAGATGGGTTCGACGACCGCCTTCCGTTGTGTCGACAAAAAAACTGACGCCAAAGGGCGTCAGTTTTTGAAAAAACAAAACCGCGTAAGCGGTGCCAGCTCGCAGCGTGGGCCGGATTACTTAATTTCTTTGTGCAACGTATGGCGGCGAAGGTGGGGATTGTATTTCTTTTTCTCGATACGCTCAGTCACGGTTTTCTTGTTGCGCGTGGTGAGGTAACGGGAAACAGGTTTCCCTTCCTTCTTGGCTTCGGTGCACTCCAGGGTGACGACTTCTTGCATGATTTAAATGGTTGAAGGGTCAGGACAAACCACCCGCCGGCCAAGGGCAACTGCAAAATTTGGCTGCCTTTGGCAGCCAAATCGCTAATCGCTGGCGCTCATCTTCTTTTCCGTGAGAGGCAGCATCACGCCGCGACGAAAGAGGGTCACCTGCCCCGTGCTCGAGGACACGACGATGGCAATGCACTGCGTGGAAACCGAGATGGCCGCGGCGGCCGCGTGCCTTGACCCGAGGCCGCTCGGGAGCGCGTGGTCGGCATCGGTCGCCTGGATCAGGCTCCCCGCGGATACGACCATGCCATCGCCACGGATGACAAAGGCACCGTCGATGGACGAAAACTCTTTGACCGTCTCGTCCATGAATGGATTGAGAATGTTGCGCTCCTCTTCCTTGTAGCCGAAAAACGGATTGAGGACGAGCGGTTTGGTGAGCTTCTCGACTTTCGCGGCGTCGCCGACGACAAAAAGGCAGCCGACCGGGCGGCCCTCGCGCCCCTCGACCGCCAACTCGGTGGCCACGGCAATCACGCGTTCAAGCACCTCGGGCTTCACATCATCGGGCAGCAAGTCGGCGTGCCCGGTGAGCAGCGTCTGGAATTCACGTTCGATCTCCACCACCACCAGCGTGTCGAACTGGTTGCTGACCGACATGCCGCCGATGCAGCAAATGCGGTCATTGAACGAAATCACGCCGCGGCTGAGCGCCACCAACATCGCGCTGCGCAACTGGGCCAGGCGGTGGCTGGAAAAAGAGCGGACTTGGATCGTCTCGGAAAAACCGTTGTGCGCCTCGCTCGCCTCGACGAGATTCCGGGTGACAAGGATGGTCTTGGCTTCGCCGAACCACCGCTCCGCATCGATGCCGCCGACAAACGTGTCGCCAAAGACCATGATCGCCGCGCAATTGCAGCCCCGCGCCACCCGCGCCGCTTCCCGAAGCATCACCCGGTTCACCCGGTTCTGCGTCACCTGCACCGAACGCAGTGAAATGCCGCCGAAGCCGGCAAAGAGGCGTTCATAAAACGCATCGAGATCGATCGGCTGCAGCAGCGTTTCGACGAATTCGCTCTCTTTCAGCGAACGGGCGATCGACGCCAGCACCTGCAAATAGTCGCGGGCCGCTTCTCCCGCGATGAGCATAATGATAAGGTGAATCTTTTCATCTTCCTTCAGGCCTTCGTAGCGGATGCCCTGGCGGCTGCGGCCGACGGCCAGGATATAACGCCGGCTCATTTTTACCCGAACGTGCGGCAGCGCCACGCCGTTGCCGAGATAGGTCGTCATGGTGCTCTCGCGCGCCAGCAATCCCTTAAGCAACGCCTCCCGTTTGAGGTCGGGAAAACGGCTCACGGAAATATCGAGCAACTCGTCAAGTGCGCCCTTGAGGTCGTGGCGGGTGAGATCGATAACGCGATTACGCGCGATAATTTTATCCAGGCGCATGGGGCTTCAGCGGGGAGTGACCCGGGTTATCTCTCCCATTCGAGCGCCCCTTTTTTCACCTCGTAAACGAGGCCAAGCACCAGCACGCCGATAAAAACAAGCACCGGCGTAAGAATGGCAATATGGTTGGCGAGAAAATCCCGATAAATAAAGACCAGCGGGACGAGAATAACCACTTCGAGCTCAAACAGCATGAAGATCAGAGCCGTGAGATAAAACTTTACCGAGAAACGCGTGTGGACGAGACCCTCGCCCCGGATGCCGCATTCGTAGGCGGTATCCTTGATTTTATTCTTCCGGCCGCGCTGGCTGGCAACAAGCTTGAGGGCGAGGATGGCCAGCCCCGCGCCCGCGGCGAGGCAGATTTGAATCAAGATAGGCAAGTAGGCGGCGGACGTCATACCACTAACTTGCGGTCAAAAGGCACCCCGGTTCAAGAGGGAAGTTTTGCCGTCTTCGGCTGTTTCAGGTTTTTGTTAGTAGCGAGTGGTGGGAAGAAGTAACAAGCAGCGGGTAACAAGTAACAGGAGAGTCCGCGGCTTCGCCCCCCGCTGGAGAAATCTTGCTACTTGTCACTTGTCACTTTGCCCTCTTGGGCGCTCGGCACATGGATGATTTGCGCCGCAGCCGTATTTTCCGAACCCACATCGAGCTGGGCGGCAAAATCGAGGGTGTGGATGTCTTCCGAAACCGGCTCGAACCCCGCCAATCGCCTCGCCTGGTTGATGCGCTTGAGCATCAGCGCATCGAGCAACACGGGGTCGGCGCTTAGCCAGAGGCGCGGCTCGGAGACCGTATAGAGAGAGTCGAACCAGGGCCCGCCGATAAACTGGTAGATCTGCAAACTCGCGAGCGTGAAAACCCAGGTCTGCCGGAGTTCGGGAATGGCGCTCATCTCGGCCACCGCAGCCGGAGCATTGGCCGGTGAGCGGAAAAAACGCGCGGTATTCGACGCATTCCACAACGTGGCATTGACGAGTGCGCCGTTCACCCCCAGCACCGGATGATCGGTGTAAACCGGCAGGTTGATCCAAAAATCCGCATTTAGAAACAGCGGCGTCGCCAGAAAACTCTTTCGATCCTGCTCGAGGGTCGACGTGTTGGGCACGTCTTTCGTCTGGGCCTGGGCGATAACCGGATCGAAGCTCGACGGCAGCGGGCTGTCATAAAACCACACCGGGTCGTAATAGCGTCCCGATTCGAGCACATAAACCGGATTGCCCTTGAACTGCGTCTGACCGGTCGAAAGGGTCGGCAGGTAGCCCGTCATGCGCAGACGCATCTGGTTCAAACCGACCAGAAAAATATTTTTGTTGGCAAATCCCCGCCGTATCAACGCCGCGATGACCGCCTTGGTCAATGGCCAGGGCGTCTCCAATCCCGGCCCGGAATCGGTGTAAATCTTCAACCCAACCCGTTTTTTTGCGCCGGGCACAAGCTTGCGGCCGGTGGTCCGCTCATATTTCTGAAACAGGGCCTCCACCGCGCGGTCGTAGTCCTGGTCGCTGAAGGTCGGAATCGACGCCTCCCACACCGGCTCATTCGCCGGCGCGGGCTTGGCCGCGGCCGGTTCCGCACGCGTGATCGCCGTCGCCAGGACCGCGCACGAAAATAGAAGGGAAATTTTGAGACGCTGCATAGTCATTGTGTCGCCGAAAAGCTGTCAAAGTTTCATCGGCAAACCACAAAACTTGACAGACCCCGCCACCCGTTGAAAGTGCAATCTTCGCCACCCGCTTGTCCGCCGAACGACTCCCCGCCAAGATGGACGCGAACCTCGCGCCATGCCCGCCATCAAACCGTCCTGTGTCCGCGACCTCAAAAACCGCGTGAGCCTTTCCGACGTCGTTTCCCGCGTGGCCACGCTCAAAAAGATCGGCGCCCGCTGGCGCGCGCTTTGCCCTTTTCACAACGAGAAGACCCCTTCGTTCTATGTCGATGCCGACAAGGGCTTCTACAAATGTTTCGGCTGCGGCAAAGCCGGTGACGCCATCACCTTCGTCCGCGAAACCGAACAGCTGAATTTCACCGAAGCGGTCGAGGCGCTCGGCCAGCGCTTTGGCGTCCCAATTGAATACGAGGAAGGCGGCGGCCCCAGCCGCGAGGAGCGTTCGCTCCGCCAGGAGCTTTTCGACCTGCACGAAGCGGCGGCGGAATTCTTCCGCGAAGGATTCCTGGCGCCCGGAGCGACCGGCGACTTCATGCGCGCCTACTGGACGGCTCAACGCCGTTTCCCGCTGGAGCTCGCCGAGGAATTCAAGATCGGCGCGGCCGCGCCCGATGACACCGGGCTGGCCGGCCGCCTGCTGAAGAAAAAATTTTCCGAGGACGCCTTGCGCCAATGCGGCCTCTTTTTCATTCGCGACGGGGCGGCGATCACCCTCCCGTCTCTGCGCCCGCGTTTCCGCGGCCGGCTGATGATTCCCATCCGCGACCACCAGGGCCGCGTGGTCGCCTTCACCGCGCGCCAGACCGAGATCACGTCCGCCGACGACCCGGCGCACGACGCCAAGTACATCAACTCCCCCGAAACGCCGATTTTCACGAAGGGCAACCTGCTCTTCAATCTCGACCGCGCCCGCGCCCATGCCGGCGAAGGCAAGCCCTTCGTCCTCGTCGAGGGCCAACTCGACGCGATGCGCTGCTGGCACGTAGGACTCAAAACCGCCCTCGCGCCCCAAGGCACCGCCATCACCGACAACCAGCTTGCGCTGCTGCGCCGCTACACCCCGCAGGTCGAGTGTTTCTTCGACGGCGACAGCGCCGGCCAGAAGGCCGCGCTGCGTTTTCTGCCCATGGCTTTGCGGGCCGGGCTCGAAGTAAAATTTCTCGGTCTGGCCGGCGCCGAGAAGACCGACCCCGACGTGCTTTTTCTCGAGCAGGGCCTCGCGGCTTACGACCGACTGAGGCGGGACGGGCTTGGCGCGATGGCCTTCGCGTGCCGGACGCTGCTGCCCTCGCCCGCCACGGCCTCGCCGGAAGAAAAAGCCCGCGCGACCCAAGCCCTCTATGAGCTCGTGGCGGCGGCCGAAAGCGAGGTGGCCCGCTCCGGATTTTTGGCTGAAACGGCCGATCTTCTGCGTTTACCTCCGGCGGCGCTGCAAAAGGATTTTGCGACGTTCCGGCGGCGCAGCGCTCGTCTCGCGGCACCCGTCGCGCCCGCTGCATCCGAGACCCGGCCGCCCTCCGCCGATACGCCCACGTCCGAACGCGACTTGCTGCTGCTTTGCCTGCACTTCGAGCCTCTCGGCAAATCTCTGGCCCAGGCCCTGCCCTCCGAGTGGATCGACACGACCCAGGTCGCCGGGGTGTTGTTGCGCCGCTGTCTGGCCGAATTCGGGCAGGACTCGTGGCCCGGGCGCGACCATTTGGACGGGCTGCTGGAGACGCCTGAGGAAAAGACCCTGGCCGCCTCGCTGCTGTTCGACACTCCGATGATCGACAGCCCGGCCAAAGTTGCCGCCGAGGGCCTGCGCCAGCTCCGCGCCCGTGCCCTCGAACCGGAGTTGCGCAAGATAGAACTTGCGTTAACTTCGTCCTCAACGGAGAGTGAAATTGACCCATTTTCTCTCATAAAACGTCGTTCAGAGCTCCAACGACAGCTCCGCCAACCCATAGAGTTGGCGGCTGTCGTTTAATCTTTCCATCACATGCCGCGCAGCAAAACCAAGCCAGCCGCCACCATCGATCCCAACGCCGAGGCCGTCGAATCGGCCATCGTGAATACCCAAGTCGCCTCCGCCGAGGCGCCCGCCGGCCATGACGCTCCGACGGGCGACATGAACGAGAAGGTCCGCTCGCTCATCCGCCTCGCCAAGGAACAAGGTTATCTCACTTTCGACGACATCAACGAGGCCCTGCCGGAGTCCGTCGACAATCCGGAAGACATCGAAAGCGTCATTTCCATTCTGCAAAACCTCGAAATCGACATCCTCGATGCCGACGAAGTCGAGGGCTATAAGCAGCGGCAGGAAGAAGCCGAGGAGGAGGAATCGCGCAGTTCGCAAAACGACATTCTCGACGATCCCGTCCGCATGTATCTCAAGCAGATGGGCCAGGTCCCGTTGCTGACGCGTGAGCAGGAAGTCGAAATTTCGAAACGGATCGAAAACGCCGAGCTCAAGGCCCAGGAGAAGCTGTTCCACGCCGCGATCATCGGCGATTACATCGCGACTCTCGGGCAAAAACTGCTCAATCGCGAAGAGCGCTTCGACCGCATCGTCATCGACAAGAAGATCGAAAGCCGCGAAGGCTATTTCAAATCCCTGCCGAAGATCGTCGAATCGGCGCAGAAGGCGGAAGCCGGCGTCGCCGAAGCCTGGGCCGAATACCTCAAGGCCCGTTCCGACGGCGATCGCAAGCGGATCTTGTCGAAATTCAAGAAACGGGAGTCTTCTTTGCGGGCCTTTTTCCCGAAGTTCTATTTCAAGCTCAAAGTGTACGAAGAATACCTCGATCAGCTCAATCCGGTGCTGGCGGACATCGAGGCGATCTTTGAACAGCTCGAACGCGCCAAGGCCCCGAAAACCAAGAAGGACATCGCCCTCGACACCCGCGCGCTCAACAACCGACTCAAGGAAATCGAAAACGAGCAGCGCATCGCACCCGATCACCTGCTTGAAATCGTCAAGCAGACCCGCGTCCACGTCCGCGAAGCCCATAAGGCCAAGACCGAAATGGTCGAGGCCAACCTCCGCCTCGTCATCTCCATCGCGAAGAAATACACCAACCGCGGCCTCTCCTTTCTCGACCTGATCCAGGAAGGAAATATGGGGCTGATGAAAGCTGTCGAGAAATTCGAATACCGCCGCGGCTACAAATTCTCCACTTACGCCACGTGGTGGATTCGCCAGGCGATCACCCGCTCCATCGCCGACCAGGCGCGCACGATCCGCATTCCCGTGCACATGATCGAGACGCTGAACAAGGTCATGCAGGTGCAGAAGCAGCTCCTCCAGGAATACGGCCACGAGCCCACCCCCGAGGAAGTGGCGGACGAAATGAATTTACCGGTCGAACGCGTGCAGCAGATCATGAAAATGGCGCAACAGCCCATTTCGCTCCAATCGCCCGTCGGCGACGGCGACGACACCAGCTTCGGCGATTTCATCGAGGACAAGTCGGCCGAGAATCCCTATGACATGACGGCCTATTCGCTCCTGCGCGAAAAGATCATCGATGTGCTCGACTCCCTCACCGAACGCGAACGCCGCGTGCTCTCGCTCCGGTTCGGCCTGGCCGACGGCTACAGCCGCACCCTCGAGGAAGTCGGCAAGCAATTCAAGGTCACCCGCGAACGTATCCGCCAGATCGAGGCCAAGGCGCTCCGCAAAATGCGCCACCCGACGCGCATCCGCCAGCTCCACGGGTTCTTCGACGCCGAGCAGATCGACGCCGCGCAAAACCTCCTCAAGAAGCCCTTCATGGCGCCGCCGAAAAATTGATAGGAGAAAGAAGGTATCAGGGACCAGGTATCAGGTATCAGGTGGCAATAATAAGCATGCGGCGGCGAAGCCGCGGACTCTCTTGTTACTTGATACTTGCTACCTGTTACTTGCCAC
>JBEKQH010000059.1:0-8059 GCA_049519915.1 Opitutaceae bacterium | reverse complement strand
GCTCGGGAATCTTCATCGAATTGGTAAAGGCAGAAAGCACGGGAATAAATTTACGGTTTGGGATTTACGATTTTCGATTTACAAAGGCGGTATCGAGGCGAAGTTTTTCAATCGGAAATCGGAAATATGGCCGTCAGGCGATGACCGCCTGGCCGCCGGCTTGCTCGATCTTGGCTTTGGCCGATGCGGAGAATTTTGCCGCGGTGACTTTGAAGGCGCGGGCCAGTTCGCCGTCACCGAGAATCTTGACGATCTTCTCGCCACGGCCGATGAGGCCGGCCGTCGCAAGCACTTCGGCGTTCACGTCCGTGACGGACGGATCGAGCCGCGCAAGGTCGCCCACATTGATGATCGCGTACTCGGTGCGGAAGCGGAACTGGTTAAAACCGCGGTGCGGGAGTTTGCGATAGAGCGGCATCTGGCCGCCTTCAAAGCCGGGGCGGATGCTGCTGCCGGAGCGGGCCGTTTGGCCTTTGCCGCCGCGGCAACTGGTCTTGCCGTGGCCACCGCCTTCGCCGCAACCGACACGCTTGCGGCGGTGGGTGGCACCCGTAACATTCTTGAGATCGTGGAGTTTCATGGTATTCCTAAGGGCGCCCCTCCGACGAGCGGAGGGACTCGGATTAAATTTCAGACTTGGTGGAGCGCCCGAATATCTTCGGGCAGGCGCAATTGCAGGAGGGCGTTCACCGTGGCGTTGACCACGGCAATGTGATTCTTGGAGCCCATCGATTTAGTGAGGACGTTTTTAACCCCGGCCGCTTCGAGGACGGCGCGGACACCGCCGCCGGCGATGAGGCCGGTGCCCGGCGAGGCGGGACGAAGGAGGACGCGGCCGCCGTCGAATTCGCCAATCACGTCGTGGGGAATGGTATCACCCTTGAGCTTCACGTGCAGGAGCCGTTTGCGGGCGTGTTCGGTGCTCTTCTTGATCGCATCGGGCACTTCGTTGGCCTTGCCGAAACCGACGCCGATGCGGCCTTTCTGGTCGCCGACGACGGCGAGCGCGGAGAAGCTGAAGCGGCGTCCGCCTTTGACGACCTTGGCGCAGCGGTTGATGAAGACGACTTTTTCGACAAACTCGGGGGCGACGTCGGACGGCGCATTGCGCGAGGAAGAGGGTCCGCTATAGGTATTGGCAGTGGTCATGATTTAAAAAACGAGACCGCCCTCACGCGCGGCGTCGGCAAAGACTTTGACTTTGCCGTGATAGCGGGCGCCGGAACGGTCGAAAACGACCTGGGTCAGTCCGGCGGCCTTGGCTTTGACCGCGAAGGCCACTCCAAGGGTCTTGGCGCCGGCGAGGTTGGCATGAAGTTTCTGTTGGCGGAGCTCGGGATTGAGGCTCGACAGGAAAAGCAGCGTGGTGCCGGCGGCATCGTCGATGGCCTGCGCATAGATGTGCTTTGCGGAAAATCTCACGCTTAAGCGCGGCCGCGCGGCGGAGCCGACGACTTTCTTGCGGACCCGCCAGCGGCGTTTCTGCAGGAGTTGGGCTTTGCGGATGGTGTTCATGAAAATTTGAGATTTGAGATTTGAGAGGGCTTAGGCGACCGTCTTGCCTTCCTTGCGGCGGACGTGCTCGGCGTGTTCGCCGACGATGCGGACGCCTTTGCCCTTGTAAGGCTCAGGCGGATAATAGCCGCGAATCTCGGCGGTGACGGCGCCGACCATCTGTTTGTCCGCGCCTTCCACCTTGAGCTTCGTGCCGTCGGTGACGGTGACTTTGATGCCGTCGGGGATATCCATCAAAATCGGGTGCGAGAAACCGAGCGCGAGATCGAGCTGCTTGCCCTTGAGCGCGGCCTTGAAGCCGACGCCCTGGATTTCGAGCTCTTTTAGGTAGCCGACCGTGACGCCCTTAACCATTCCGGCGATGATGCTGCGCGCGGTGCCATACATGGCCCGGGCGAAGCGGGATTCCTCGGTGGGGGTGACGGTGATCTTTTTGTCGGCGTGGACGATCTTCACGACGGGCGCGAAGGTCTTCGTGACTTTGCCCTTGGGGCCTTCGACATGGACGGTCTGGTCCTTGATGTCGACTTTGACCTTTTCGGGAATGGGAACGGGTTGTTTGCCAATGCGGCTCATGGTGGCGGGTCTCCTTACCAGACGTTGCAGAGAAGCTCACCGCCGGCTTTGTTGCGGCGGCAATCCTGGTCTTTCATGAGACCTTTGGAAGTGGAAATGATGGCAATGCCGAGGCCATTGAGGACGCGCGGGACGTCCGAATAGCTATAATAAAGCCGGCGGCCGGGCGTGGAAACGCGCTTGAGACCGGTGATGGCCGGGGCGCTGTCCACGTATTTGAGTTTTACAATGAGGGTCTTATGCCCCTGTTCATCGACTCCGGTGTCGACGCCGGAGATATAGCCTTCATTCTTCAGAATGGTGGCGATGCCTTCCTTGAGGACAGAGTGCGGCATAACGCACGCCTCGAGCCGCGCCTTGCTGCCATTGCGCAGACGGGTGAGAAAATCGGAGATTGGGTCGGTCATGGTTGGATGTCGGGAGGCTGCTTTGCCGGATCATATCCGTGCGCAAGAGGCGCTTAAACTTCCGGCGATAGAGTCTAGATTGAAGGGAAAGAGTGAAAGGAGTTCGCGGTGGGCGGGACGGCGGGCTTACCAGGAGGATTTGACGACACCGGGGATTTTTCCGGCGAGGGCAAGTTCGCGGAACGTGATGCGCGAGACGCCGAATTTGCCGATAAAGCCGCGCGGACGGCCACTCAGCGAGCAGCGGTTGCGAATACGGCTGGGCGCGGAATTCTTGGGCAGCTTCTGGAGCTTCTTTTGCGCGGCGAAGAAGGCCTCGTCGGTGGTGGCCGGGTCGCGGAGGAGGGCCTTGAGCTCGGCGCGGGCCACCTTGTATTTTTTGCTCAGGCGCTGGCGCTTCTTGTTGCGTTCGATGGCGGAAGTTTTCGGCATGGGAGATGAGAGTGGTAAGGTTTAAGTGGTAAGGTCTAAGGCGTTGGCGGGCTTATGTTCTTAAAACTTAGAACTGATCGTGCTTATTCAGGCGGCGTGGACCTGCGGTTTGGGTGCGGCGGGCTCCGTGCGGCGGAAAGGCATGCCGAGCAGGCGGAGCAGCTCGCGGCCCTCTTCATCGGTCTCGGCCGAAGTCACGAGCGTGATATCGAGGCCCATGCTCTTCTTGACGTTTTCGACGGTGATTTCCGGAAAGATGGTGAAATCTTCGATGCCAAGATTGTAATTACCCTGGCCGTCGAACTTGGGCGAGACGCCGCGAAAGTCGCGGATGGTGGGCAGCGCCACGGCCAGAAGACGGTAGAGAAATTCCCACATAGAGGCGCCACGGAGCGTGACATAACAGCCCACGGTCTGGCCTTCCTTAAGCTTGAAATTGGCCACGGCTTTCCGGGCCTTCGCGGCCACGGGCTTTTGGCCGGCGAGAAGGCCGAGATCGCGCTGCACATCGGCGATCTGGTTCTTGTCGGCCTCGGCATCGATGCCGGTGTTGAGCGAGATCTTCACCAGGCGTGGCACCTGGTATTTGTTCTTATAGCCACGGCTTTTCACGAGCTGGGGGACAACCTGCTCGACGTAAAGTTTTTGGAGGACGGGTGTATAGCTGCTCATGTTGAGGGCGACCATGGCTTCAAGGCCGAGGGCGGAGTCGGTAGTTTTTCAGTGAAAAAGAGGTTCAGTAACGCAAATCGCGCGGTTGCTTGGCAAGCGATTTGTGCATCAGGCGCTGGCGGCCGCGGGCTGGCCGGCATGGCGCCCGTCGTAGTTGGCCTTCAGCATCAGGTTGGAGATATGGACGGAGCCTTCCCGCTCGGCGATGGTGCCCTGCGGATGCTCCTGGGATTTCTTGAGATGGCGCTTGATCATGGCGACGCCTTCGACCCGGGCGCGCTGCTTGGCCGGAAGGATCTCGAGGATTTTGCCGGATTTGCCCTTGTGGGCGCCGGCGATAACGACGACTTCGTCGCCGCGTTTGATGTGGAATTTTTGCATGGTCAGAGGACCTCCGGCGCCAAGGAAATGATTTTCATGAAGTTCCGGGCGCGCAATTCGCGGGCCACGGGCCCGAAGATGCGGGTGCCCCTCGGGTTGTTCGTCGCGTCGATGATTACGATCGCGTTGCTGTCGAAACGAAGATAGCTGCCGTCGCTGCGGCGCACCGGCGCCTTGGTCCGGACGACCACGGCCTTGGCGACTTCTCCTTTTTTCACCGTGGCATCGGTGGTGCTTTCCTTGATGTGGACCGTGATGATGTCGCCGACACCGGCGGTATCGGTGTTTTGGCCTTTGCGGCTGATCATGGCAGCCTTGCGGGCGCCGGTGTTATCGGCGACTTCGAGAATGGAGCGCAGTTGGATCATGGCAGTTTCCCGTGGGATTTAAATTTTGTGGGATGAGGTCAGGCTTGCGGCTCGGCGGCGGGCGGCACGATCTTGGTCGGCACGCTTGCGGCGACATCCTGCTCGGAAATGGCGGCGGCGGCGGCGATGGCATGCTCGATGACATTCACGATGCGCCAGCGCTTGAGGCGGCTGAGCGGGCGGGTTTCCATGATTTCAACCTTGTCGCCGATCTTGCTCTCGTTTTTCTCGTCGTGGACGTGCAAGACGGTCTGGCGGTTGACGACCTTATGATAGATCGGGTGCGGCGTCTTGTAAGCGACGGTGACCTTGACGGACTTGTCGCCGGAACGGCTGGAGACGAAGCCGATGAGGGTTTTGCGCTGGGCGCGCTGGCCGGAAGTGGCGGTGGACATGGGAGGTGTAAGTGGTGAGGTTTAAGGAGATAAGATTTAAGGAGGTAAGAAGGTGGGCGATGAGCTTACGCTCTTATAACTTACGACTTAAAACTCATGAGGTTGGTTCAGGCGGCCACCGTCTTCTTTTGGCGGAGGATCGTTTCAAAGCGCGCGATCTCCTTGCGGAGGACGCGGAGCGTATGCGGCTTTTCGATCTGGCCCGTTTGCTTCTTGAGACGCAGCTGGAGCAACTCGTCACGCGTGGCGCGGAGCCTGGTTTCGATTTCAGCCGAGGCGAGGTCGCGGATTTCTTTCGTAGTCATGAGAGAGAATTCGATTTAGGAGGTGAAGCCTTCGCGCACGATGAAACGGCAGCGGAAGGGCAGCTTGGCGTCGGCGAGGCGGAACGCCTCCTTGGCCGTGGTGTTGGGCACGCCGGCGAGCTCGAAAAGCACGGCACCGGGTTTGATCTGGGCGATATAGTATTCGACCGGGCCCTTGCCGTGGCCCATGCGGGTCTCGGCAGGCTTCTTGGTGACGGGCTTGTGCGGGAAAACGCGGATCCAGAGTTTGCCTTTGCGCTTAAGATGGCGCGAGATGGCGACGCGCGCGGCTTCGATCTGCTGACCGGTCATGGGGCCGCGGGTGAGGGACTGCAGGCCGAATTCGCCGAACGCAAGCGTGTTGCCGCGCTTGGCGTTGCCGGCGCGGGAGCCTTTTTGCGATTTGCGGTATTTGGTGCGGGCGGGTGCGAGTGCCATGGGAGAGGAAAGTGGTAGGGTTTAAGTGGTAAGGTCTAAGGGAATAAGCCGGTGGCGGACTAGCCTGCGCTCTTACAACTTAGAACTAATCATGCTTGATTCAGGCGGCGGGTTCAGCCTCTTTTTTGCAGATCCAGCATTTGACGCCGATCTTGCCGTAGACGGTGTGGGCCTCGGTGAAGCCGTAATCGATGTTTTCGCGCAACGTATGCAGCGGGACGCGGCCTTTGCGCTGCCATTCGCGGCGGGCGATGTCCGAGCCGCCCAAGCGGCCGGAGCATTGGATACGGATGCCTTCGGCGCCGAGGGTCATGGCCAGCTCGACGGCCTTTTTCATGGCGCGGCGAAAGGCGATGCGGCGTTCGAGCTGGAGCGCGACGTTTTCGGCGACGAGCTGCGCCTCGATCTCAGGCTTTTTGACTTCCTGAATGTCGAGCAGGATCTCCTTGCCGGTCAGCTTGGCCAGCTGCGCCTTGATGTTGTCCACTTCCTGGCCCTTGCGGCCGATGACGACGCCGGGACGGGCGGTGTAGATCTTGACACGCACGCGATTGGAGGCGCGCTCGATGAAGATGCGCGGGACGCTGGCCTGCTTGAGCTTCTCCATCAGCTTTTCACGGATGATCTGGTCCTCCAGCAGGAGGGCGGGAAAATCCTTCTTGCTCGCGAACCAGCGGGACTGCCAGTTGCGATTGACGGCGAGACGGAAACCGATCGGGTTTGTTTTTTGGCCCATGGGAAAGTTTAGTTGGAGATGCCGTCCGAGAGGACGATGCGGATGTGCGACATTTTCTTGCGGCGCGGCATGGCCGTGCCCTTGGCGCCGGCCTTAAACCGTTTGAGCACGGGGCCCATTTCGATGATGGCGCTTTTGACCGTGAGCGTGTCGGCCGAGAGGTTGTTGTTGTTCTCGGCGTTGGCGATGGCGCTTCGGAGCGTCTTCGCGATGAGGCGCGCGGACTTGCGCGGGATGAGCGTCAAATAGTCAACGGCTTCCGGGGCCTTGCGACCCTGGATGGTGCGGGCCACTTCGCGCATTTTCTTGGGCGACATATGCGCGTAGCGGGTGAGGGCTTGAACTTCCATGATGGGATGATTCCGGTTTCGGCGGCAGCAGCGCAGAGCGCCCTGCCCTTTTGATTGGTGTGGACGGTGTGGGTTAGATTTCTTTGCGCGTCATGCCGCCGTGGGCCTTGAACACGCGCGTGGGCGAGAATTCGCCGAGCTTGTGGCCGACCATGTTCTCGGTGACGTAGACGGGAATGAAAGCCTTGCCATTGTGCACGCTGAACGTGTGGCCGACGAAATCGGGCGTGATCGTCGAGCGGCGAGACCAGGTCTGGATGGGCTTCTTGACGCCGGTTTTGACCGCCTTCTCGATTTTTTCGAGAAGGTGGTAATCGACAAAGAAGCCTTTTTTGATGGAGCGGGCCATGGTGATGTATCCGGTAAAAAATTACTTCTTGTGGCCGCGCGGCGGGCGACCGTTGGGGCGGATGAGGATGAGCGAGTCGGAGTGCTGACGACGGCGACGGGTCGGGAAACCCTTGGCCAGCTGGCCCCACGGAGAGACGACCTGCTGCCGGCCGCCGCCGCCCTTGGACTTGCCCTGGCCGCCGCCGTTGGGATGGTCCACCGGGTTCATCGCCATGCCGCGCACGCGCGGCCGGCGCCCGAGCCAGCGATTGCGACCGGCCTTGCCCAGCGACTGCTGGTTGTGTTCGCCGTTGCCGACTTCGCCGATGGTGGCGCGGCAGCGGGGGTTGACCAGGCGGATTTCGCCCGAAGGCATCTTGAGCTGGGCGTGGCCGCCCTCGACGGCGACGAGTTCCAACGCGACACCGGCGGAGCGGGCGAGCTGGGCCCCGCGACCGGGAAAGAGCTCGACGCAATGCACGCGGGTGGACGGCGGGATCAGCGCCAGCGGGAAATTATTGCCAACGAGAAAATCGTTGGAGGTGGCGGTGGTGCCGGCCACGATGCTAGCGCCGACCTTCAAGCCGTTGGGCGCCGGAATATAGCGGCGATCGCCGTCGCCATATTCGAGCAGGGCGATGTGCGCGGTCCGGTTGGGATCGTACTCGATGGCGACCACCTTGGCCGGCAAGTCGAGCTTGTCCGCGCGGCGAAAATCGATGAGGCGATAAAGCCGTTTGTGGCCGCCGCCGCGGCGGCGGGACGTCAGCCGGCCGTAGCAATTGCGGCCGCCGGTCTTGTTGAGCGGCTCGGTGAGCGCGCGCTCGGGACGTTTCTGCGCCAGATAGTCCGGCGAGTTGATCAGCATGAAGCGCTGGGCGGGCGTGAGCGGGCGGAAAGGTTTGAGTGGCATGGTGCAGTTCTCCTTTTTTCAGCTCAAATGAGCTCGATTTTGTCGCCGGACTTGAGCGTGACGATGGCCTTCTTGTAGTCGGACGTCGTGCTCGGGCGCCCCTGGCGGCTTTTCTTGTTCTTGCCGCGGTAATTCTGGACGTTGACGCGCGTTACCGTGACCTTGAAGGTCTTTTCGACGGCTTCGGCGATCTGGTGCTTGTTCGTGCCGGAGAAAACCTCGAACGTGTACTGGCCGTATT
>JBEKQH010000058.1:0-8070 GCA_049519915.1 Opitutaceae bacterium | reverse complement strand
CGCCGCACGGTGAGCGTGGCATCGACCTTGATCTGAATGTCCACCAGCAGGTTCAATCCGCTGCGGCGCACCCGGCACTTGTCGAGGCCGTGCACACCCGCAACCTGCTGGGCCACCGTGCGGATCTTGCCCAGCAATTCCACCGGAACAGCCACATCCATCGCCTCGTCGAACGCGCGCTGAAATACCCGGACGCCGGCGAAGACAATGACCAGGCAGGCCACCAACGCCGCCCACCCGTCCGCGGCCTCGTAGCCGGCGCCGCCGATCACCGCGATGGAAATACCGACGAACGCGGCGGCACTCGTCAAAGCATCCGCGCCTTGATGCCATGCTTCCGCACCCAAGGCCGTGCTGCCAGCCGACGTGCCGGCGCGCGCCATCCGCCGCGAAAGCCAAAGTTTGACCACGACCACCGCCGCGAGCAACGGCAGGGTCGCCCAATGCGGCCCGCGATGCGGCGTCGTGATGGCCAGAACCGCGTGCCAACCGATCCATCCCGCCGCCGCGAACGTGCTCAACGCCACCACCAGCGCCGCCAACGGCTCGGCCTTGCCGTGGCCAAAGGGATGGTTGGCGTCCGGCGGACGCACCGAGAAACGCAACCCAGCCCACACCAGGGCCGAAGAAAAAACATCCAGGGCCGACTCCGTGCCGTCGGCCACCAGCGCATAGGCGTGGCCCAGGACGCCGCCGGCGATCTTCAACGCTGCCAGCACCACGTTGAGCACGATGCCGCGCTCCACCAGCCGCGCGCCGGCCGCGGCCCGGCGCTGCGCTTCAACATGCGGATCGGCAGACATGAGGCCAGGTTGAGGACTGCGCGCGGCTACCGCCATCTCAAATCCAAGATCTTGGCGGTTGCGAAAGGTGGAGCGCGGCGTCTCGACGCGCTCAGAGGTAAGACCCGAAATAAACGCGTCGGGACGCCGCGTTCCACCCTTCAGACTTCGGTGTTCGGAGATTCAACGTTCAGCGTGCGCACGCCGGCGTTGACCACATCCCCTCCGTACGCCACGCTACCAGTTCTGTCATGGCCGTTCCGACCACCACCTCCCTCTCCGGCGATCCAGTCAAACAGTTTTCCGTTTATACTGAAAACCGCGTCGGGCGCCTCTTCGATCTCACCACGCTGCTCAAGGCGCACAACGTCCATATCGTGGCCTTCATCACGCTCGATACGACCGACAGCGCGATCGTGCGCATCATTGTCGACGACCCCGACAAAACACGCGAGCTCCTGATTAACAACGACTTTCCCTACACCGAGTGCGATGTGACCGTGGTCGAGATCGGGGGCGAAGCCGACCTCAAGGCCGTGCTTTCCGCCTTCCTCGAAGCCGAGATCAACATCCACTACGTCTACAGTTTCATCAAACGCCCCGAAGGCAAATCCGCCCTTGCCTTCAATATCGAGGACGCCGACATCGCCGCTCAATCGCTGTCCAAGCGCGGTCTCAAGGTTCTCTCCCAACGCGATATCTCGCGATGAATTCCGCGGTTATTCCGCGCGAAGGGTCGCTACGGGCAGGATAACGATAAAGACCGCCCCGTGGCCCGGAGTGCTCTCGCACCAGGCCCGGCCGTTCATCGCGGTTACGAGCTGTCGCACGATTGAAAGGCCGAGGCCGGTGGACTTTTCGCCGGCCGTCGGCTTGGCGCTGCCGCGGACATGCTTCGCGAAGATACGCTCCACTTCGTCGGCCTGCACGCCGGGCCCTTCATCGTGCACTTCCAGGCGCACGCGGTCCTTCCATCCGCTCAACACGATGCGCACGGTGCTGCCCGGAGATGAAAACTTCAACGCATTGGAAAGAAGGTTTTCCACAATTTGCCGCAACGCGCCCACGTCCGCCAACGCGGGAGCGACCGAGCCGACCTGGCTCAGGTCAAAACGAATTTTTTTGCGTTCGGCCGCCGACGCACCCGCCGCGACCGCGTCCCGCACCACCACGGCCAGGTCAACCGCCGTGAAGATGAGTTTGCGCCGCCCGTCATCGAGGGACTCGCTGTCGAGCAGATCGGTCATCAGCATGATCATCTGTTCGACGTGATTGCGGATGCGGGAAAGCGCGTCCTCGGGTTTGACACCTCCCTGCTGCGCCAAGTCCAGATTTAACAGCACGCCGGTGAGCGGGCCGCGCAAGTCATGCGCCGCCATGCGGATAAGCTCGGCCTTCTCCTCGTTGAGTTGCGTCAGCCGGTCGCGCGAGTCTTCCAGCTCACCCTGCAGCCGCAAGCGCTGTCCCAATTCATACGCCAGTCGGCGGGAGCGCGAAAGGATGAGGGCGATCGCCGCCGCCACACATAGCACAATGGCCGTGGCCGTCTTCCAGATGACGTCCCAGCGGACCACGTTCGCATAGTCGATGCGGATCCACCGGTCGTCGAGCGCCTGCTGATCGGCCGGCGTAAGCGAAGCGATGCCCTGGTCGAGAATTCCGGCGAGTTCAGGCCAGTCCGTTCGCACCGCATAGCGCAATTCAAAATTGGTCGGCATGGTGCCGGCCACTTTGAGATCGGTCAGCCCGCGCGTCTTTATGATGAAGCTGGCATTGGCCAGATTGGTGACCACGGCATCGGCCTTGCCTCGCGCCACGAGCTGCATCGATTCGTCCACCGTTTCGCACAACACGAGATGGATGCCGGGATAATCCCGCTGCAAATCGAGCGTCGGGGCATAGTCGCGGGCCGCCGCCACGACCTGCCCGTTCAGATCTTGCACCGAGCCCAAAAATGGCGCGTCGGTGCGGGTGATTATCACCACCGGGAAAGACTCATAGGGCCGGGTGAAACAAAAATGCGGTTCGCGTTCGGGCGTGCGCGCAGTGCCCGCCAGCACATCCACCTCCCGGGCCAGCGCCTTGGCATAAACCGCGCTCCAGGTCGGGGCGGTGGAGAGTTGGAAATCGACACCCAACCGCTGCGAAAGCAAGGCGAGCATGTCGGCATCGATACCGCTGATCCGGCCGCTGGCATCGACGGAACTGAAGGGCGGCCAATTCGGATCACACCCTACCCGGATATGCGGATGGGCCGAAAGCCAAGCCCGCTGGGCCGGAGTAAAATTGATCGCCTGCGCGCCCGCCCCGGCCCCCAAAACCAAAACCGCCATCGCAAGGACAATCCGACGAATCGCATGACTGATTGGCGTGGGTGAACCAAGAGGCACAGCGCCGAGTTAGCCGCCACCCCGCCGGCCAGCAAGCCAGATGCACGCGCTGGGTGATTCACCCTATCCGCAAAGGCGCGCCTCATCGACGCGCCCGTCACTGCGTCTCTTTTTTCTTTGTCCGCGGGCGCTTGGCTCTTTTCTCATTTTCGCTCCCGGCCGCGTTCTTACCGTCGGCAAATTTCGAGGCTTTGGCATTGAGCCACAACTCGTTCTTGGCGTTTTTATTGAACCAGAAGATCTCGCCCGCCTGCTCGACGAAAACCGGCTT
The DNA here is from genome assembly GCA_049519915.1 of Opitutaceae bacterium. Taxonomy (GTDB): domain Bacteria; phylum Verrucomicrobiota; class Verrucomicrobiia; order Opitutales; family Opitutaceae; genus DASRHD01. The sequence goes on along the minus strand of JBEKQH010000058.1, from coordinate 4,627 downwards.
TTCCCGCGGCTTCTCCGGCACCTTCAATCCGGCGCCCGTCAGGGCAGCCAGGAAGTCAGCCGGCGCTTGGCCGAGTTCATCCGCCAGCCGGTCCACTTTGCCGGCCACCGACCCCGTCTTGGTTTCCTTCAACAACAAGCGCACGGCCGTAAGCGGACTCGGCGGCGACGCCTCGATCCCCGGGGCGGCCGGCGCCGTTTCGCGCGGCGCCTCCACCGCGGCCGGGACTTCGACGGCCACGGCGGCCGGTTCAGCTTCCTTTTTCCCGCCGACGTTGATCCACAGGTTGCCTCGGCTGTCCCGGTTGAGCCAATAAATATAATCGCCCAACGCGACCTGCGTGGCCTTTTCCCCGCTGCCGCTGTCGGGCAGCTTTAGGCCGAGTGCAGCAAACGCCGCGTTCAGATCGGCCTCGCTTTGCTTGAGCGCCCGGGAAAGAAAACCGACGCTGCCCGACCATCCGCCACGGCTGCGCCGCATCAACGGGCGCAGCCGGTCGAGCAAATCCGGCCCGGAAGGCAACGGGGCGGGTGGGACGGGCGCGGCGTGAGCCTCGGCCTTCACTGGCGGTTCAAACTTTGCCTCAGGGGCCGGTTCCTCGATCGCATCCGGTCCCACCCGCTGGGCCTGCACGGTGCGGAACATCGGCCGGGGCTTTTCGCGGGTATTGATAAAAAGCTGCCTCTGCCGGTTGACGTTCACCCAATAGAGGTCGCCGTCGTATTCGACGTAGGCCGGCGGCTCGTTCTCTCCCGAGGGAATCGCCAGTCCGCATTCCTTCAGCGCCCCCACCAGATCGCCTTCGAGCATGTCGAATTTCTTCAAGAGGTATTCGAGGCTCACGCTCAAGCCGGGGCCACGCTGGTTGCGCCGCATATGCGGGCGGATGGCATCGAAAAAGGTCGGCAGCTCCTCCTCTTCGGGCAGGTCAAATGTCGCGCCGCCGCCTTCGTCGTCCGTCGCGGTCGGGTCGAGATCGCGCTCGGTGTCGCGCGGGCGGCGAAAGGAGTCGTCGTGTTGCAGCGTGTCGTCGGTGACCACGGCTTCGCCGGCCTTCTCCGCCCCGGAAATTGCGCTCGATGTCCCCGCCTTGAATTTCGCTTCGAACTCGGCGCGCAGCTTTTCCACCTCGGTCCGCGCCGCCGCCGCCGCCGCGTCCTCCAGCGTCCAGTCGCGCTGCGTCGGACGCCGGGCCAGGCCGGAAAAGGCCAGCGGATTGTCCGGTTGGGCGCGAAACTCGATGATCTCCCACTCTTCCTTACCGAGGTCGTTGAGAAATTTTTCGAGCAGCACGGGCGAAGCGAATCCGCCTTTGCCGCTGGTGATGACTTTGTATTCAAAGAGGGCCATAGATTTTCCGCGTAATCGTCAATCCATCCCACAAGCATGCGCTCTTGCCCAGCCAATTCGTCATGGGACATTGTAGTTGGTAGTTGGTCGTTGGTAGTTGGTCTTCGGCGTTCGCGGTTCAACGAGCCAGGTTCGATACCGGCGCTTGTTACTTGCCGCCTGATCCTCGATGCTTGGCTTTCGCCCTTCGCCATTCCTAATTCGTAATTTTTGATCCTATGCCTCGTCTTGACCAGCTTCTCGCCAGCCTCGGCTACGGCTCGCGCCGCGAGGTGCATGCGATGATCGACGCCGGCCGCGTGGACCTCAAGAGGTTGCCCGCCGAGAAGGTCGGCGAGAAAGTTTCGCCCGCCGACGTACGGGTGGACGGTGCGGAGCTCGATCATCCCGGCGGTTTACTGCTCATGCTCAACAAACCCCTTGGCCTGGTCTGCTCGCACGATTTGCGCGAGGGCCCGGGTGTTTACCGCCTTTTGCCGCCGCGCTGGCAGTTGCGGCATCCGCCGGTGACCAGCATCGGCCGGCTCGATAAGGAAACCAGCGGCCTGTTGCTTCTCACCGATCAAAGCGCGCTGGTGCATCGGCTCACTTCGCCCAAATCCAAGCTGCCCAAGATTTATGCCGTCACGCTCGACCGCGACGTGGCGCCCGAGCATGCGGCGGAGATCGCCGCGCTTTTTGCCACCGGCATGCTCACACTGCCCGGCGAGAGCAAGCCCTGCGCGCCGGCCGGATTATTCTGGCAGGGCCCGCGCACCGCCGAACTTACCCTCACGGAGGGCCGCTACCACCAGGCGCGCCGCATGTTTGCCACCCAGGGCCGGGAAGTGGTAGGCTTGCACCGCCTTCGTTTCGGCCCGCTCGACCTCGGCGGCCTCGCACCGGGCGAATGGCGTGAATTGCCGCTGGACTTCTTTGGGAACGTCTGACGCAAGAAAGGCCAAATCCCAAACGCCAAAAAAATCCAAATAATTTAAAATTCCAGCAATTGCGCGGTCCTCGCCGCCAGTGACTATTTTGGATTTCTTTGGATTTTGGCGTTTGGGATTTGGGATTTTTCTGTGCCGCCATTGGGCCTTCACCCCACCCGCCAGGCGATTGACACGAGAGGTCTGGCTGCTGTCATCGCAACCATGTTCATGATCATCGGTGGTGACGGCAAAGAATACGGCCCTGTGCCGGCCTCGGAGGTAAACGGCTGGATCGCCAATGGCCGGGCCAATCTCCAAACCAGGGCCAAAAAACTGGGCGATGACGAAACTTGGAAAACGCTGGGGGATTTCCCCGAATTTTCCCCCACCGCCGCGATCCCGCCGCCGCCGCCGGCCGCCCGGACAACCACGTCAATCGAACCCGGCCCTGCTCAATTCCTCGTCGACGATTTGCTCGTGCGCGCACCGAAACTCGACATCGGCGCCTGCCTCGGCCGCGGATGGGACCTCTGGATGGACAATTTCGGCCGGCTCATGCTGGCTTACGCGATTTTGGTTCCCATCAGCGTGGCGCTGGCGTTCGTCCAAATCGGTTCGATGCCTATCGCCACCTTGATTTTAAGCGGTATTTTCACCGCCGGCCTGTACCGCTACACGCTGAAACTGCTGCACGGCGAGCCCGCCTCCGTCTCGGATCTTTTTGCGGGCTTTAGCGAAGCGCCCGTCGCGCTGATCTCGGCCGGACTTGCCATCACGCTTTTCACCATGGCCGGATTCTTTTTCTTCATTTTGCCGGGCATTTATTTCGCCGTCGCCTGGACGTTCACTTATCCGCTGATTTTAGAAAAGAAACTGGCCTTTTTTTCCGCGATGGAAGTGAGCCGCCGCGTCATCACCCGCAATTGGTGGCGAATGCTCCTGCTCATGCTGGCCGGCGCCTTGTTCTCGCTGATGGGGATAACGGCCCTTTTCATCGGCATTCTTTTGACCCTGCCCATCAGCATGTGCGTGCTCGCCTGCGCCTACGACAGCCTGTGCAATCCAAAAAAAGAGCGTCCCGTGCAACCGGCGGCATTTTAGTGCGTCAATACGATCATGAACCCAAATTCATCTCTAGCTAAACAAAACAGAAGGATTCTTTGGCCAGCGGGTTTTGCGCTCGGCCTCAGCCTGCTGGCCGGCTGTATCGTCGAGCCCCGCCATCGGGGCTATTATGGGCCGCCACCACCCCCGCCGGGTGAAGCGGTGATTGTGCAGGTCGCGCCGCCGGCACCGATGGTGGAAACCATCCCGCCTCAACCTTCGATTTATCACGTGTGGTGCCCGGGGCACTGGCGCTATAATGGCGGGTACTATTGGGCGCCCGGACATTGGGAAGTGCCGCCACGGGGTTATGGTCGATGGATCGCGCCGCATTGGGAACCCCGCGGTGATGGCAGCTTCTTCTTTGTTGAAGGCCGCTGGCGCTAGCAGCGTGTCGGGCTTCGCCTCCACGCTGCTTAAAACCAAAATGGCTCTGCCGTTTTGGAACTGACTGGCAGCCGCGGACGTTTTTTCGGGTTTTGGCCCGGGCGCTGATCAAAAGCCCCGGGTTGCACCAAGGTTCAAATTTATCCACCGCTCCGATAAGATTATTTATCTCTCGGAGCCATTTGTTGAGGAGCCCGTCGGGCGTCGCCCACGGGCTCCTAGGCTCCCGAGCCTTTGGACGGCGCGCCGGAATTCGTCCCCACGAATTTTCCCAGCAGAAAATCCAGCGAGATCTTTCCCGGCCCGAACGCCAGGATCAGCAGGCTCGTCACCAGAAAGGGGAAGGCCGAGTCATTGATAAAATCGTCGGGATTCTTGAAGTGAAGCAACGCTTTCAATTCGCCCGGGCTGGCCGTCAGGTAGGCCACGCAAAAATTGAACAAAAGAGGGATTGAGATAAAACGCGAAAACAGGCCGAGCATCAGCAGGATTCCGCCGGCCAATTCGGTCGCGCCTGAAAGATAGACATTGGCGACGGGAAACGGGATGTGCAGGCCCCGAAAGAAATCGGCGGTCTTGTCCACGTGCGTCAGATGTCCCCAGCCCGATTCGTAAAGCTGAAAGCCCCAAGCCAGGCGGATGAAGAGCAGGATCGGCGACTGCAGGCAGCCGCCGATTTTCGTGAGGAGATCGTTCAGTTTTTTCATGAGAGTTATCTTTTGGAGAACCGCGAATAAAGACAGGCTGTTTTGATTCATTTTTACCACGGATGCCAGGCATAGATTCTGATGTGGAGGTCTCGCGAAGGAGGCAAAGGGAGCGAAGGTAAAAATAGATAGGACGGTCCTTCGTTTACTTCGCAGCCTTCGCGAGAA
>JBEKQH010000057.1:0-8078 GCA_049519915.1 Opitutaceae bacterium | reverse complement strand
CGGGAATGTCGCTGGCCGTCACGCTGATGGCCTTCGCGGGCAAGATGGTCATGTTGGCCGTCAAACGCGGCTGGACGCAGGACCACGGCGGAATGGTCGGAGGCCACGGCGCGATCATGGATCGGATCGATTCGCTGTGTTTCGCCGCTCCGGTCTTTTTCCACCTGGTGAGATATTATTTCACCTAGGAGCCGTCGGGCTTTGCCCACGGGCTCCTCAACAAATGGCTCCGCCCTTTGGGCGACAGATCAACGATTTTTGTCGGAGCCGATAGGCAAGATTGAACCTTGGCGCGGGCTTTGCGTCAGAGCGGTAGGCCCGCCCGTTAGGTGACTGTGGACCGTGAGACGACGATGTTGCTAACTTTTTCGGTCATTCTTCTTTCATCCACCGAACCCTCGGTTTCTTCGCGTTCTTCGTGTAAAATATTCAAAGTCGGTCATCCGCGAAACTGGAACCAGGCGGTGCCGAGGCCGGCGATGAGTCCAAAGAGGTGGCCCTCCCATGACGTGCCGTTGCGCGCAGGAGCAATTCCAGCGAGCATGCCGCCGTAAAAGACCAGCACCCCGCCGGCCGCCAGCAGATCGGGCGTGGTCCGCGTGAACCATGCGAGCATGATCAAATAGCCGAAGAAGCCGAAAATTACGCCGCTCATGCCGACATGAGCGAGCTTGCGGCCCAGGAGCCAGAGCAACACGCCTTGCCCGAGCGCGATAGCCAGCGCGACTTCGAGAAAGTGAACCTGACGGTTCCGGAGCATAAGGCCGCCGAGCACGAGAAACGGGGGCAAGTTAGCGGCGAGATGCGCGAAATTGGCATGGACGAACGGCGCCGTAACAAGTCCGACCAGCCCGCCGGCGGTCCGCGGGACAAGGGCAAGCTGCGTGGCGGCGGTTTTGGAAAGCATCCCGATTAGGGTGCCCACGATCATCGCCACCGCCGGCCACGACAGATAGATATACGGCGCGTGGGTGAAAAGCCGGGTAAGAAAGCCTGGGATGTCATTCATGCGGCAAGCTCAACCTTTACGCGTGTTGAGGTCAACGCGCGCCACCCGAAGAGTCTTTAAGTGGGAAACCTCGCAGCCGGAAAATGAACTTAAATCGTTCGGCCTTTCGTTCCGATTTCCTGGTTTCCGGGTTTCCTCCGCAAACAGTTTCCGGCGCTTCTGGCTTTGGCCTTAAAATACATCGATCCTCTTTTGCCTTCATGCCGTTGCGTGAGCCAGGGGAAATTGCTATCGGATACGGATCCGTTCATCCTTCCCGGCGTCCAACCCTCAATGCCCGACTCATCCGACCGACCGAACAAGAAACACCCCAGCCCGCGCGGCCTGCGGATTATTGCGGCGGTCAAGCTGTTCAAGGGCGCCCTTCTGCTCTGCCTCGGCCTCGGTCTCTTCGAGCTCGTCAATCGCGACCTGGCCGAAATCGCGCAAAAATTGACGATCGCGCTGAACGTCGATCCGGAAAATCACTACGTGCGCTTGTTCCTGCAGCACGTGGTCGATCTCCAGCCCCAGACCTTGCGCCATTTTGGGTTGTGGTCCCTCTTCTACTCCGCCGTCCTATTGACGGAAGGGACCGGACTATGGCTCAACACCCATTGGGCAAAATATCTGACCATCGTAGCGACGGGCGCATTTATCCCGGAGGAAATCCGCATGTGTGTGCGCAAGTTCAACGGGCTCAAGCTCGGCGTGCTAGCCCTCAATATCGTCATCCTGGTCTACATTATCCAACTGGTGTGGCGGCACCGGAAGGCGGACGCCGTGAAATAACCCTCCTCAACGCCGAACGTCGAAGTCTGACGCGGACCGGCTTCCACTCGTTTTTCAAGGGTTCGTCATGAATTCATCCGCGCCGATCAGCGCGATCCGCGGAGAAAAGATTCCATCGCTTATCCCGCCGACAGGGAGGACTGCGCGCGGAGCATCGCTTCCTCATGGTCGAGCAACTGCTGCAACGGACGATGGACCTCGTCGGAAATGACATCCTGGCGCCAGAGTTCGTCCACCGCCTTGCGCTCAGCTTCGAGCGCAACCATGCGAAAATCCTTTTCCGCGGCCAGCCGCTCACGCGCGCGGGTGCGGCGGTCCTCCCCCTCGGCCGCCAGTTCGGACAGACGTTCATCGTATTCGGCCAGAATATGTTTTAGCGCCGCATTTTTCGCCAGATTGTTGTCCGGGGACTCTAAGGCGCGCAACGCCCTTAGCCCGGCGGTCACGGCCGTCGTACGGGCAAGGTTGTCTTCTTTTCGTCGGGTGTCGTCCTCGTGCAGTCCGAGCCGGCGGATCAGCCATGCCATCGTTGTGCCCTGAAGCAGAAGCGTCACGGCGATAACGCCGAACGCGAGAAAGATGACGAGAGGCCGATAAGGGAACGGCGAGCCGTCCGGCTGCGCAAACGGAATGGACAGCGCGGCGGCAAGCGTGACCGTGCCGCGAATCCCGGCCCAACCCGAGACCAAAACCGCCGGCCATGATGGGCGCGTTTCGGCCGCCCGGACTGCGCGGGAAAAAACAAAGGGCAGATAGGCGGCCGGGAAAACCCAGGCCATCCGCAAGATAATCGCCGTGCCCGAGACCGCCGCGACCAGCCCGCCCAATTGCGAAAACGAATAGTGACCGTGGACGGTCCCCAGTAGCGCGGGGAACTGCAGGCCGAGCAGCACGAAAGCAAGACCGTTGAGCCAGAAGAGCACCGTCGACCAGACTGTCCACGCGGTCTGTCGCGTCTCCGCATCCATTCGCACCGGGTCGCGCCACCCCGAATACAAACCCGCGGCGACCACCGCGAGAATGCTCGAAGCTCCGAACGGTTCGGCCGCAAGATAGGCGGCGTAGGGCGTCAGCAAGGACAGCGTGATTTCGATCAGCGGGTCGGCGTTATGCGTCCGGATAAGCAAATCGCGGAGCCGGCCGACCAGCCAGCCGACCGCCAGACCCACCGCCAGGCCGCCGGCCGCCAGCAGCACAAAATCGAGCACCGCGGCTTGGAGGGAAAAGGTTCCCGCCACAAGAGCGGCCAGAGCGAACTTGAACGCCACCAGGCCAGTGGCGTCGTTCATCAGGCTCTCGCCATTGAGCACGATGGTCAGGCGGGTCGGGACCTTAAGGGTGTCCGTTATCGCGCTGACCGCCACCGCATCGGTCGGCGAAACCACGGCGCCAAGGGCAAAGGCCAGCGCCAGAGGCAGGCCGGGCTCCAGCCAGTGGGCGACCAAGCCGACGCCCAGCGTCGTCAGAACGACGAGTCCCGTGGCAAGCAAGATGATGGGGCGCTTCGCCTTAGCGAATTCCCGCAGCGGCATCAGCCAGCCGTCGGAAAAGAGCAGAGGCGGCAGGAAGCATAAAAAAAAGAACTCCGGATCGAGCGCCACCCGAGGGAAGCCCGGCAAGAGCGCAAAGCCTACTCCGCCCAGCACGTAGGTGATCGGTCGCGGCCAGGGAATCCAACGCGCCACCACGCTCAAGATCGTCGTGAGCAGAAGCAGGATCAGAGCGTCGTGGAAGGCGGCCATCGTGCGCAGCCAAATAAGCAGCGTCCGGAAAAATCACAAACGCCAATGAAAAATCATTTGTTATCCGCCTTCGCCCCTCGACAAACTCGGGGCCGCAAGCTTGTCGAAACGGCTGACGCTACCGCCGACAAGTTCGTCATTGGTCATGGGTATTCAATCCTTGGGTCTTCGCCTCCTCAGGTCAGGCGGACGCCGCCGTCAACCGTCACGTCCACGCCAATGATGTTGCTGGAGTCACTTGACAGCAGAAAGCGCGCAAGCTTGGCCACTTCGTCAGCCGAGCCGAAGCGTTTGAGCAGCGACTGCGCCGCCATCTGTTCCTCAAAACCCTTCACCGCCTCGGCCGGCAACTCGAGCTTGCTGAAAATGGGCGTGGCGATCGGGCCGGGACTAATCGTGTTGACGCGAATGCCGCGCGGGGCGAGCTCGACGGCCAGCGTCTTGCCGAGTGAGACAACGGCGGCCTTGGTTGCCGCATAGAGGGTGGCGGTGGCCATGCCGAGTTGCGCCGCGATGGAGGCGGTCAACACGACCGAACTCGGATTCGCGAGGATGGGCAACAACGACTGCAATTGGAAATATACCCCGCGGACATTCACATTGAACATGTCGTCAAAGTGTTTCGGCGTCATCGCTTCGATTGGGCCGAACTGGCCAATGCCGGCATTGAGGAAGACCGCGTCGAGTTTCGCGACGTGCTTTTGCACGGCTGCGCCGAGGCCTTGGGCGTCGGCGAGCGAACCAGAATCGGACGAAATGACAATCGCGGTCGCACCGAGAACGGTGCGCGCCGCGGCGAGCGTCTCCGGGTTGCGACCCGTGACGAGGACCCGCGCGCCTTCGGCTTGCAGGTGTTGGGCGGTGGCCAGGCCGATGCCGGTCGTGCCACCTGTGATCAGAACTGTTTTGTTTTTCATGGTAATAGAAGACCTCTGTAGTCGTTTTTGAACATTTGTTCCAAAATAAGCATCGAAACGTTAGTCGAGAATCTGCAAGGCCAGCCGCGCGCTTTCCCGCAGGGTGTCGCGCTCGCCCAAGGCCCGCGAGGCGACGCTGAGGCCGAGCAGGGTATGGTAAAGAAAGCGGCCCAGGGCGACGGGATCCTTGGCCTTGCCGATCTCGCCCTGGCGCTGAGCCGCGCTCAGGCGGGAGGCGAAGAGACCCTCCACCGCTCGGGCGTGGGCTTGGGCCAACGCGCGAACTTCGGCGTCGTGCGGGGCCAGTTCGACCATCGAGTTCACCATCAGGCAGCCGGGGGAGCCACGACTGCAATCAAAGGCAATGATCCCCTCAAACAGCCCGCCCAGCACTTGGCGGACCGGGCCGCGATCGGCGAGATGGCGGCGCATCGAGCCGATGGCCCGCTCGAGGTAACGCTTCAGCGCCGCCTGAAAAAGTTTTCCCTTGTCGCCGTAGGTATCGTAAAGGCTCTGGCGGCTGACCCCGAGCTCGGCGGTCAGATCGGCGAAGGACGTATGCCGGTAACCGCGCGCGCGGAAAAGCTCAAGCGCCCGGTCGAGCACCTCCGCCTCATCGAATTCTTTGGGCCGGGACATGGAGGCTAAAAGAACACTCATTCTAGAATAGTCAAGGTCGTTTGCAAAATCGTAATTTCCTCGTTTGTTCCGTGATCATGGATTCATTGCTGAGGCCCATTTCCACCGCAGTCGCCGATGAGACCCTGATCGACGCCTACTCCGAGGCCGTCTCCGGCGCGGTCGCGGCCGCGCATCCCGCCGTCGTTCATATCGAGGTCGCGGGCGGCCAACCGGCCGGCGGCGCCAAGGCCGCGGAGAATATTCCCGTCGGCTCCGGCTCGGGTTTTTTCATTTCTCCCGACGGCTACATTCTCACGAACAGCCACGTCGTCCACGGCGCGCGCGCCTTGAAAGTCTTTCTGGCCGACGGGCGCAAGCTGGCTGCCGACGTGATCGGCGACGATCCCGACACCGATCTGGCCGTGATCCGCGTGAGCGCCGGCGAGATTTCCTTCCTCGCCCTGGCCGACAGCGCCGCCGTGCGCCCCGGCCAAATCGCCATCGCCATCGGCTCGCCGATGGGTTTCCAGCAAACCGTGACCGCCGGCATTGTCAGCGGCCTGGGCCGGTCGCTCCGCGGCGCCTCCGGGCGGCTGATCGACAATGTCATCCAGACCGACGCCGCGCTCAATCCTGGCAACTCGGGCGGGCCGCTCGTCAACACCCGCGGCGAGGTGATCGGCGTCAACACCGCCATCATCCGTCCCGCGCAGGGCATCTGTTTTGCCATCGCGAGCAACACCGCGCGTTGGGTGGCGGGCTGGCTGATCAAGGACGGCCACATTCGCCGCAGCTACATCGGCGTCGCCGGACAAAACGTCCCCTTACTGCGCAAGCTCGTGCTTCATCACCGCCTCGCCCAGGAGACGGGGGTGCTGGTGGCCGGCCTGGAGCCGGCCAGTCCGGCGTCCCGCGCCGGATTACTCGAAGGCGACATTTTGCTGGCGCTCGACGGCACGCCCGCGCCGACCGTCGACGCTTTGCATAAGCTGCTCACGGGCGATCGGATCGGCGAACGCGCGATCATCAGCCTGCTGCGCGGCGTCGAACTGCGCCGCCAGGCGATCATTCCGCTCGAAATGCCCGGCCGCGAATAAAGGGAGGCTAGGCCAGACTGAATCCTTGGTGGCCGCCGACCGCAGCCGTTGTCCTCGGTTGTTCGGACTAACAAACGAAAGACGAGCGGCTATTTCGCCGCCTTGTTCCGCGGATGGAATTTCGCGTGCTGGTCCACCAGGCGCTTGTCCTCGACCGCGGTATAAATCTGGGTGGTGGCGATGTTGGCATGGCCCAGCATCTCCTGGATGGCGCGGAGGTCGGCGCCGCCGCTCAAGAGATGCGTCGCGAACGAATGGCGCAGCAAGTGAGGCTTCACCGGCTTGGTCAGACCGGCCTGTTTCGCGTATTTTTTGATCAAGACCCACAGCATCTTGCGCGAGATCGCCGTGCCGCGCTCGCTGAGAAAAAGCTGGCTACCGGTCTTTTTCGGTTTCACGAAGAAGGCCCGTCCCGAAGCGAGATAGACGGCCAGCGCATCGCGGGCCTTGTGTCCGACTGGCACGACGCGTTCCTTCGAGCCTTTGCCGAAGACACGCAAAAAACCGTGGTCGAGATCGACCTGCTGGAGCGCGAGGCCCGCCAGCTCGGAGACCCGCAGGCCGCTGGCGTAGAATAGTTCGAGCAGGGCGCGGTCGCGCAGGGAATAAGCGTCGCCCCCGCTGGGCGCGGCGAGCAGCCGCCCGACCTCGGCCGGCGTGAGCGTGCCAGGGATCTTGCGCACGAGTTTCGGACCGGTGAGCTGGGCGGTGAGGTCATCCACCCGGACTTTTTCGCGCACGAGGTAACGGGCGAAAACACGCATGGCGGTAAGCTTGCGGGCCAGACTCGCAACGGTATAGTCGTCGCCGCTGAGCGCATAGATCCAGTCGGAGAGATGGCGAGGCTGCGCCTCGCGCCATTGCGCGACGCCCTGCCGGGCAAGAAAACGGGCGCACTGGTCGAGATCGCCCTGATAGCTTTCGGTCGTGTGCGCGGAAAGTCCGCGCTCGAGTTCAAGCGAACCGATGAAGCCGTCGATCTCCTCGGTGAAGGCGGCAGGCGCCTGACTGCGGCGGGCCTTCATTTAGCACGGCCGCGGAGATCAATACCGGCGGCGGGGCGCGGAGCCCATGCGCGGCGGCGGGGCGTTGGGATCGCGCATGCGGAAGGTGATGCGCGCCTTTTCGAGATCGTACGGGCTCATCTCCATTTTCACGAAGTCGCCGGCGGCGATCTTGATGAAATTCTTGCGGAGTTTGCCCGAGATGTGCGCAAGCACGATATGACCGGGGCTTTTCAGCAGCTCGACTTTGAACATCGTGCCGGGGAGCACGGTAATTATCTTTCCCTCTACTTCGATCGATTTGTCGTCAGGCATATTAATCGCGGACGTGGAGGGCGGCGGGGTGGTTCATACGTGGATTGGGCGAAGAAAGCTCCTTGTAAGTGGGAAGGACGCTGCGTAAGTCAAGGTTTTCCCGGCACTACCACCGCATGCTCCCCGCCCCGCCCCCGCCGCCCGACTGCCCTTTTGAGAAGCGATTCCCCTCGCAACTCGCGCGCGACGACCTGTTTTTCATGAGTCTCGCCTACAACCAGGCGATCGACGCGTGGCGGGCCGACGAAACGCCTATCGGGGCGGTGATCGAGCTCGATGGGGAAATTGTCGGCGCCGCACATAACACCGTCGAGTCCGCCCACGATCCCACCGCGCACGCCGAAATGCTCGCCCTCACTCAGGCCGCGGCGAAGCTCGGAGACTGGAGGCTCTCCGGCGCAACGGTTTACGTCACGAAAGAGCCATGCCCAATGTGTTCCGGCGCCATGCTGATGTCACGCGTCCGCCGCGTGTGCTATGCCGTGCCTGACCCGAAAATGGGATGCCTCGGCGGCGCGACCAATCTCAACGACCTGCCGCAGATCAACCACCATCTTGAGCTCACGGCCGGCGGCGTGCTGGAGGAGGAATGCCGCCAATTG